>WFRC01000385.1 GCA_015486685.1 Caldifarciminota bacterium | reverse complement strand
ATGACTGACCCCGAAGAGATTGCCTGCGCGAAGAATCTCTATCTGGACGCGGGATGGCTTTTTTAACTGGTAGGTTTTTTCATTATGCTCCAATTTTCCCTCTTCAAATGTGATTTTTATCGTATCATTTTGTCTAAAAGTATCAATATATTTCTGAATATCCTGCCATTCCAGAATGGGCAGTCCTGAATTCATTGCGTTTCTTTTGTATATTGCCCCAAATGATTCTGCAATAATGGCTGAAATACCCAGTGCAAGAAAACAATCCACTGCCTGCTGACGGGAAGAGCCTGAGCCAAAATTCGCACCTGCAATGATAATATCTCCCTTTTGTGCCTTCTTCGGAAAATCTTCCCATCCTTTAAGGTTTCCAAATGCATACTTTGTCATTTCCTGCTTTTCTGTGATATACAGATATTTATTGTGGAAAATTTGGTCTGTATCTATATCCGAAATGAGTTTCCCATCCGTGTCTGTTATCAACCAAATTCTTCCTTCTATTATCATATTCCCTCCTTTTGTTTATTTGGGTAGTGGGAAAAATATTTTAGCATTTTCCCCGCAACCCCATTAGATAACTCCATATATAACGGGATAAACCTATTGAGTTTCATATATCTATATATTGTTTGCTTGCCTGTGCGTAACCATACGCAGATAGGCTTGCTCTGCCCTCATTTTAGAGGCTTATAATTCCAAATCCAAAAAAACAAATTACAGTCTAAAAGGAATAGATCCTTTTATATGAAGATTGCCACGCTCCCGTTGGTCGCTCGCAATGACAAAATAGGGGGTTTGACCCAGCCTCCGCTGTAAGCTGGCAGCTGGAAGCCCATATTCTTTTCCTCATCCACTCATTCACTTTCCTATCACCCATTACCGTTCTTTTCAATATTTACAACAAATAACAGCGAAGCAAATATACAACGAAGTGTAATAACGCCGTAGGCAAATAACTAATCTTTTTCTTAACTTTCAACTTATCCTTCAATCTCCTTTTACCTTTTTCCTTTTATATTTCACAATTTACGCCTTACGGTCTTTCTTTCAACCAATCAGACTAATTGGACAAATCAGACTAATCAGACCAATTAGTCTATTTTTCTTAACCTTAATCTATACCTTAACCTGCTTCTTCTTATACCATTCTATTTCTTTTCTCAATCCCTCTTCAAATTTTGTTTTCGGAGTGTAATTCAGTATTTCATTTGCTTTAGTAATGCTCGCAAAGGTATCTCTTACATCCCCTTTCTGTCTTTCAATATATTTTACTTTTGCCTTTTTGTTAAGTATTTTCTCGAGAATTTTAATTACACTATTTACTGTAATTCTTTTTCCTCCACCGATGTTAAAAACTTCTCCATCAGGTGCATCCAATGCGAGAATATGACCTTCTATTATATCATCAATATATGTAAAATCCCTTGTCTGATTTCCATCCCCATAGATTTCTATTTCTTTATCATTGAGCATCGCTTTGATAAATTTATGGAATGCCATATCAGGTCTTTGACGGGGTCCATACACTGTAAAATATCGGAGGGCAACAGTAGGAACACCAAAATTTTTCCAGTATAGATAACAAAGATGCTCCCCTGCAAGTTTTGTTACGCCATAAGGAGAAACTGGTTTTAATATACTATCTTCTTCCTCAGGGAGTTCCTCGCAATCTCCATATACAGATGAGGAAGAAGCGTAAATGAATTTATTAATATTCACTTGCTTTGCCCATTCAAGCAACCTCTGGGTAACCTGTATATTGTTTTTTGTATAAATCTCAAAATTCCCTCCCCAGCTTGCTCTAACGCCTGCTTGCGCAGCAAGGTGGAAGATAGTTATTGCATCATCGGAGGATTGAATTATTGAGTTAAGGTCACAGGTAAAGAGGTCTGATTCAAAAAAGGTAAAATTTGGTTGTGTTTTTAGCCATTTAAGATTTTTTTCCTTCATCCAACGGGGATAATAATCTATAAAGCAATCAATTCCTATAACATTAAAGCCTTTTTTTACAAGGTTTTCAGCCAGATGTGAACCTATAAATCCTGCAACACCTGTTACTAAAAATTTCATAGGAGGTCAATGATGTTTACGGTGTTTTTTCTTCTTTTTGCCCTCTTCATCTGAATAGTAGTAATAGTAGCGATTATAGTAATAATTATAGGTGCCGTAGATATTTCTTATATCCACATCATTGAGGACAGTCCCTAATATCTTGATTTTTGCATATTCTGCATTGCTCTTACATTTTTCTGCTATATCCCTTGATGTTATGCCTGAGCGGATAACAAAGATGATTCCATCGGCTTCCTGTCCCAGAATTACAGGATCTGTCACAGCTATCATAGGGGGTGAATCCAGTACTATAAAATCAAATTTTTGTCTTACTACCTTCAGGATTTCTTTCATTCTATTTGAAGCAAGTAGCTCTGAGGGATTTGGTGGGATAGGTCCTGATGTGATTATATAAAGATTTTCTATTTCTGTTTTCTTGATAGCCTCGTCCAATTTTATTTCACCTGTAAGTACTCTGGATATACCATTCTCTTTATCAAGATTAAATAGATTATGTATCATTGGTCTTCTTAAATCTGTATCCAGAAGAAGGGTTTTCAATCCCGCCTGTGCTTCTATAATAGCCAGATTGCTTGCCGTTAGTGTTTTCCCTTCCCTCGGAGCCGAACTTGTAATTACTGCTGATTTTATATGGCCATCCACAGAGGCAAATTGCAAATTTGTTCTGAGACTTCTATATGCTTCTGAAATAGGGGAACGGGGTTGATAATGTGTGACAAGCCTTTCCTCAATCTTCTCCACCTCTTCCCTTTTTTTACCTTTTGCAAAGATAGAGGGGATAGAAGCAAGCACAGGTAATTTCAATGCCTTTTCAATATCTTCAATGCCCTTTATAGAGGTATCAAAATATTCAATAACAAACGCAACACCCATTGACACAATCAGCCCCATTATAAACCCCAGAATAATATTGAGCATTTTGCTTCTCCATATTTGTTTTCTGGGTATTATCGCTCTATCTAACATTGAAACTGTTCCTATTTCACTTGCTTCGGATATCTTTGCCTCTTCAGCCTTTTCAAGAAGCATCATATATATCTTTTCATTTGCCTTCCTCTTTCTTTCCAGTCTTGCAAGCTCTATCTGATTGTCCGGGATTTGATTAAATTTTTTCTCATATTGATTGAGAATCTTTTTGTATGCATTTTCTTTTGCCTTTGCTACCTCAATCTCTATTTGAAGTTGTAAGGATTGTAAAAGAAGGTTCTGAACCTGCGAAAGGGCATCAATCTGCCCTCTATTTTTTAAGAGTGGAACAATCGTTTCATTCATCTTTTTCTTGATTGCCTCTATTTTACCATCTATTTCCTTAATCTTGGGGTCATCTAAATTATGTCCCTGAATGAGCAGGGATGCCCTGGTATTTTCAAGGTTAGACAATGATTTTTTCAGGTCTTCTAAGAGGGGAAGAGAAATATCTGTTGAAGATTCTAAGAATCCCTTCTGTTCATTTGTAAGTTGAGATTTTACCGCCCCAAGATTTTTTTCTATACCCATTCTTTCTATTTTTGCTTTCTGGTATTCTGTTTGAGCCCCTGTAAGTTGGGCAATGAATTCTTCTGTTTCTTTGCTGAGTCCAAGCACTTTATGGAGCTTCTGGTAATTCCGAATTTCATCCTCTGCTTTTTTTAATTGTTCTTCCACAATTTTCATTTGAGACTCGGCAAATTCTCTGACCCCACTCACTTCCCTCCTTTTATTTTCTATGTTAAACAGGATATATGTGTCAGCAATTTTGTTTGCAAAGAGGGCGGCAGTATAAGGTTTATCAGTTTTACATTTTATTTCAATGATATCTGAACCTTTTATAGGATTAATAGTGGTTACCTCCTTAATAATATTAATAAGGCGTTCTTTATTTGTAATTCCAATACTCTCAAGTTCTGCAGGTGTAAAGTTTTTGACAACCATTTCCATAACCACTCTGCTTTTCAGCATAAGGGTATGATTTGTTATTTCAGTTGCTTTTGTATAACTAAGTTCCATGCCGGGAAATGTAGTTGGTGGTTGTTTTATAATTATTGTTGCCTTTGCTTCGTATACAGGCGGTTTTTTGAATGTAAAGTATAGAGTAGAAAGAAATGTTGCAAAAAATAAAACGAATATCAACCATTTCCTTCTTAGAACTATTGCAATGTATGTATTAATATCTATCTTATCTTCATTCATAATTTTCTCACAAGGATATAAAGGTTTACAAATACCGCAACACTGGAAAGAAAAGAAATTAGTGAACGGATTTTTTTCCAGAGGGTTGATTTAATAATTACTGTATCACCGGGTTTAAGAAAAATTATATCTTCGGGTTTCTTGTGCATAAGATATTTATTTAAGTTTATTCGCATAGGTTTCTTTCCCGGTTCTCCCCTTATTAATAAAACATTTGAGAGGTCCGCATTTGGGGAAGGGCCACCTGCAAGCGCAATAAGTTCAAGTATATCGGCATCCGAACTCACCTGGTACAACCCTGGTTGTCGCACCTCGCCCCAGATATAAACTTTTGTTATCAAGCCCTGGTTTGATACGGGCATTGACATTAAAAAAGTAATCAATATCATCATAACTTTTCCTCCTTTAGAAAATACCACCAAATATAATATTGTTTTATTTTTCTGTCAACCATTTTTTTAATATAAATATAGATAAACAAAATGCAAGAAAAAAATTTCGTTTATCTGGTCCCAGTGAAATAGTTTCACATTTCACGGGATAAATTTATTTCGTTTATCTCGTTTGTTTCGTTTTTCCCATTACCCCTTGCCTCTTACCCGTTACTGTTTCTTCCTCATTCTCTCTTTTCCCCATATACTTGCTACTCATACCTCGCTACTGCTTTTTCTGCTCATTTACTCAAGTATTTGTTTTACAAGGTGTAGTTTATTAAATGGTGGGATTATTAACACGCCATTCGCATAATTTGTAATTTTTTTGAGGATTTCTCTTGCGATTGCCACTCCCTCTTTCTCTCCTTCTTTGCCTGTTTTTCCTTTCATCCTCATTAAATATTCTTTCGGTATCTCTATTCCAGGGACTTCATAGTGTAAATATTCTGCGTTCTTCCAGTTTAAAAGTGGAAGAATGCTGGGCAGAATGGGGGTCTTGAATTTCTTTATTTTGTTTGCAACCTCTATAAATCTATTGGGATTAAAAATGGGCTGTGTTTGAATAAAATTTACGCCCTTTTCTATTTTACCTTTAAGTTTTTCTATCTCCTTATTTATATCTTTTGCCATTGTGTTGAATGCACAACCTATGAAGAAGTTTGTTCTTTTACTGATAGGATTTTTTAAGATATCATATCCTCTATTTAAATGGTTTGCCATCTCGATAAGTCCCCCTGAATCTATATCATATACCCCTGTTGCGAATGGATAATCACCGATAGAAGGTGGGTCGCCCGTGAGTACAAGTATATTGCCCAGTCCGAGTGCAGAGCTCCCAATAAGGTCTGCCTGAAGCCCTAAAATATTTCTATCTCTACAGGTAAAATGGATAATGACATCCACACCTATCTCTCTTTTGATTATACACCCGAGTGCAATAGGAGACATCCTTGCCTGTGCCATAGGCGAATCAGCAACATTTACAGAATGAATGTATGGTTTTAATTCTTTCAATGCGTCAAGGATTTTTTTCGGGTCAGGTTCTCTTGGTGGGTCAACCTCTACGGATATTACAAAGTGCTTTTTTAATAGAGATTCAAGATGGGTCTCTTTAATTTTTCCCTTTTTAAAGATTTTTTTCTTTTCAGAGATGTAAGTGCCCTTTTTTCTTTTACCAGGGATTAGACCTTCTATTGCAGATTTCACTGTTTTTATATGGGATGGAGTTGTGCCGCAGCATCCTCCTACTATCTGAACCCCACTGGCAATGAATTTTTTTACATATGCAGCAAAGTAATCAGGGTTTTCCGGGTAGAAAAATTTACCCTGATGAAATACTGCTTGTCCTGCATTTGGTATAGCACTGAGAAATTTATCTGTTACCTTTGCCATTTTTCTTATCGCTTCAAGGACACTTTGAGGACCTCTACCGCAGTTGGAACCAATAATGTCTGCTCTGGATTTATTCAGTGCAATACCTACCTCGTAGGGATTTTCTCCTGTAATGGTCAATCCATTTGAAGGGAAAGATAATTCAGCAATTATAGGAATATTAGAATCCAATTTTCTGACTGCCTCTATCCCCTTGACGACCTCTTCTACGGAAAAATGGGTTTCAAAAATAATTACATCTACACCTCCTTCAAGTAAACTTTCTGCTTGTTCCTGATATATTTCTAAAATTTCATCAGGGGATAAGGAAATGGATTTATCCAGAGGTCTTGTTACAGGACCGACAGAACCTGCTACCAGTGCATTTTCCCTTGCGACCTGACGGGCGATACGGGCACCATAATAATTTATTTCCTTTGTTTTTTTGCCAAGGTCGTAATATTCTTCAAGAACAAATCTATTTGCACCAAATGTGTTTGTTGTAATGACATCTGCCCCGGCAGATATGTATTCCTGATGGATACCTATTACAATCTCAGGCATCGAGATATTTAATTCATCGTAGCAGTGTCCTTTGGGAATACCTTTTGAATAGAGCATTGTGCCCATTGCACCATCAAATAAAGCTATTCCATTATTTTTAAGAATTTCAAGTATTTCCATTTATTCCTCCTTTGAATTAAGTTAGAAGTAAGACTCATTCACCCATTCACTCCTTTACTCATCTTTTCAATTACTTTTACTGTTCCCATTGCATCGCGGGCATAGGCATCAGCACCGATTTCTTCTGCAAATTTTCTGCTTACTGCTGCCCCTCCAACTAAAACCTTGAAATGTGGATGTTCTCTTTTGAGCCTTTTAACAATGTATTCCATCTCCTCCATCGTAGTGGTCATAAGTGCAGATAGCCCTATTATATCAATTTTTTCCTTTTTTGCCTTTTCAATGATTTCTTCATAACCCTTATCCTTACCCAAATCAATTACTTCATATCCATAACTTTTCAATACAGATAAAACAATGTTTTTGCCAATATCATGATAATCACCTTTTACAGTAGCAAAGAGAATTTTTCCTCTTTTTATCCCTGTTTTTTTTGTTTTCAAGTTTTTCCTTATCAAATCAGTTGCCCTCTGGACAGCCCTGCTGGAAGTGAGGAGTTGAGGAAGGAAAAAAACCTTTTTTTCATATAAGTCTCCTACCTCTTTGAGTGCAGGGATAAGGATATTGTTAAGAATATCCATTGGAGCATTTCTCTGATTAATTAACTTTGTTGTCAAAGAATATGCCTCATCTTCCATACCTTCTTTCACTGCCCTGTATAATCTTTCTTTATCTGATGCAGGTTTTTCCTCCATCTCTTCTTTATATGTAATATTGACTTTCCTGAACCTTTCTATATATCTTTTCAGATTTTTATCCTTTCCTGTAATTGCATCCATTGCAAAACTATCATCTGGGACATCCTTATTTAAAGGGTTCAAAATACCTGCATCAAGTCCATAGGATAGTGCCATATTAAGAAATGCTTTATTTAACAACGGTCTTGCAGGTAAACCAAAGGAGATATTTGATATACCAAGAATGGTTGAAAGCCCTAATAATTCTTTTACCATTTTTAATGTTTTTAGAGTTTCCAGAGCTGCATCCTGCTTTGCCGAAATAGTCAAAACAACACCATCAACTATTATGTCCCTTTCTGATAATCCGTATTTAATTGCTTGTTTATAAACCTTTTCTATAATTTTGAATCTTGCCTTTGCCTTATCAGGTATGCCTCTTTCGTCAAGGGCGAGGATTACAATTCCAGCACCATACCTTTTTGCAAGTGGAAGGAGTGTTTCCATTGATTCCGGATTGCCATTTACAGAATTGATTACTGCTTTCCCGGGATGGATTGAAAGTGTGGATTTCAGGGAAACAGGATTTGATACATCAAAAAATAATGGGAGATTTACAACACTTTGAACACCTTCTACAACATCTTTATAAAATAAGGGGTCTTTTTCTCCTTTTTTCCCAAGATTAATATCTAACGCATCTGCACCATTGCTTTCTTGCATTATAGCTAACTTTTTTATATACTCAATTCTTCCTTCTTTAATTTCTTTTGACAATCCCTTTTTACCAAAAGGATTAATGTTTTCTCCTACAGCAAGAAAAGGTAGCCCACTCCCTCCCCTTATTGTTTTCACCCTGCTTGCTATTTCAAAGTAATTTTTTGGAGTATAGAGAGAAAGAGGTTTCTTGTGTTTTAATCTTTTTGCAATGAGAGTGATGTGGGAAGGTGTATTACCGCAACATCCACCGATGATGTTTGCTCCCAATTTATAAAAATTCTCTGCATATTTTGCCATCTCTTTCGGAACTGCAGGATATATAACCTTACCATTGTATTTTTCTGGAATTCCCGCATTCGGGTATACGATTATAGGCTTTTCTGTGGTTTTTCTTATTATTTCAACAAATTTAATAAATTCATCGGGTGATTTCCCACAATTTGTTCCAATAATATCTGCACCTGCCGCATTTAGTATAACAGCAGCAGTTTCAGGGTCTGTACCAGATACAGTTCGCCCATCTTCTGTAAAACTCATTGATACAACAACAGGGAGTTTGGTGTTTTCCTTTGCTGCTCGGAGCGCTGTCTTTGCTTCTAAAATATCAATCTGGGTTTCAATCAAAAGAAAATCTACCCCACCCTCTTCAAGTGAAACTGCCTGTTCCTTAAACGCTTCGTAGGCATCTTCAACAGTAAGTTCTCCCAGCGGTTTTATCAATTTGCCTAAAGGTCCTATTGAGCCTGCAACAAAATGGGACGAACCTGCTGCTTTTCTCGCTATTTGTGCCCCTGCTATATTTATATCTTTAATGGGGTAAGATTTACCAGAAGATGCGAGTTTTATCCTATTTGCTCCAAATGTATTTGTTTCAATAATATCTGCACCTGCATTTATATAAGAACTGTGAATTTTATAGATGAGTTTACTGTTTTCTAAATTTAGTATTTCCGAAAAACTGGTATTTATATTGTGCCGAATAATTTCAGTGCCCATTGCCCCATCAAGGATGAGAATCTGCTTCTTTAACACATTCACCACACTCATCCTTCTTCTCCTTCCTCATCTCCCCTCTGGGGACGGTGCTTGCATTTTTGCATTTCTTCTTTTGCTACCCTGTACAAACGTCCCAAATATGAATATTTTAGGTCTTTAAACGGATGCAATAAATTTATTTCTGTATATCGGACAACACCTTCATCTCTTAATCTCACAATTAGTTCATTCCTTAGTCCCCTGCCTATTTTGGTTTTGGTATCAATATCGTTTATTTTTATACCCTTATCACTCTCAAATTCCTTTAATATATCTGTTATATCTTTTCTTACATCTTCCAATCTTCTATTGGGAGATACCTCTCCGCTTTTTCTCCTGTCGCTTTTTTCCAATGATTTATTCTTAAATTCCTCATCCCCCAAAACATACCCTTCTCTCGTCTTTGTTATAGGTAATTCTTTATTAGATGACCACTCCTTTAAGAGATTAAGAAAATTGGCTTTAGTGTCAAATAAGCCTTCTATAAATTTATTATCTACTATATTTGAACTTATCCCATTAAAATATTCATGAATGCTACTCCACATATAATTATACGGGTTATTCGTTATTTTTGCCCTAACAGGATTTAACAATACATATAATACTGCTATTATTAGATATTCTCCTTCCTGTATTAATGTAGATTTATACCTGCTTTGAAATACATAACCTTTCCCACCAACAATTTTTCTGTAAAGCAACCCATATTGTCCATCTAAATCTTTCATAAATTGAGATAATCGTCCCGAACTATTTTGAAGAATTATATGGTAGTGATTATCCATAATACAATATGTAAATATCTTTATACCTAACTTTTTGCTTCTATCTTGGATAATCTCCAAAAAGTTTTCTTTCCATTTGCCTTTTCTAAATATTTCTTCTCCATTGATACCCCTGTTCATTACATGATGATACGCTCCTTCAAATGTTAACCTTGCTCTTCGCATATTTTCCTCCTTAGTTTAATTGGTAACAGTAAAAATGCAAAAATGCAAGCACCGTCCCCATCAAGACCCATCAAGATGTTCATCCTTCAATTCCTATCAGGGCAGTTATGGATTTTTGTGGTAGGAGTAAAAATTTACCTGTTACCTTGATACCTATTTTATTAAGTTTTAGTTCCTGTGCCAGTGCCTTTTGAAATGAAACGGGTAAATCTCCATATCCTGGTGAGTATCTTATTGTGAGAGAAAATTTGTTTTGCCTTGCCCATATCTGAATATCATTGTTTAATGCAACTGCTATTGATTCAACTGCCTCAGACCCCACTGTATCAAGTATGATAGAAATTTCCTGTTGATTATTATTTGAAAATTTATTCACAGCCTTTTCAAGTTTATCCCCAATTGTAACGCCTATAAATACTGTGTATATGGCATCTGAGAGAAGTTTCCTTATATTCTTGCTTTTAATAACGAGAGGGGTATTATAAAATGTGATTTCCTCATCCTTATCTTTGATTTTACGCATTATATAAACTCCCTTGGGTTTACATAGGGAAATACCCATATCGATTATGTCCAGCACTTTGTCTCTGAAGGCTTTATCCATCACAGTTTTGCTTTTATGATAACCCATAATTGCCATTACAGTTGAAAACTTTATGTTTATTGGAAAATCTTTTTTAATATAGAGTATATCGGGTTTCATAATAAAATATAAGTATTAAGGTAAAAAAAGCAAGAAAAAAATTTCGTTCATCTCGTCCCAGTGAAATAGTCTCACATTTCACGGGATAAATTTGTCTCGTTATTTACCTACGGCGTTATTACACTTCGCTGTTATTACACTGTGTTGTATATTTGCTTCGCTGTGTGTTTGTTTCGTACCACCACCCATCCTGTGAGATTGCCACGGTCGTTTCACTGCCTTGCAATGACAATGGGAGAGGAACCTGTGAGATTGTTCGCTCATTACATTCGCTCACGCCTTCGGCTTCCACGCCTGCCTCTGGCAGGCTTGCAATGACAATGCTGGCAGATGTAATTCCCCCCACCTGTGAGATTGTTCATTCGCTTCGCTCACTCACACCTTCGGTTTCCACGGGACTTCGTCCCTCGCAATGACGATACTGGCAGCCCCTATTTTCTTCCTTGAATTGCTGGCAGCTATTTTTTCTCATTCACTAATTTCTAATTTTTTCTTAGCCTCAACCTATCTTTTTACTCATTTCCCTATTATTGTTTCTAATATCTGGACAGCATTGGTGGCTGCACCTTTTCTTAGATTATCACCTACAACCCACATTGAGAGTCCATTTTTAAATGTCGAGCACCTTCGTATCCTTGATACATACACAGTATCTTTACCTGCTACCTCTCTTGGGGTAATGAATGGTTCAGATACTTTGACACCTTTGGAGGATTTCAGTAATTCAATTATTTTCTGAATATCAAAGGGAGATTTTAATTCCAATGTTACAGAAATGGAGTGAGAAATTCTGACGGGTACCCTTACACAGGTAGCACTTACCATAATCTTGTTGTCAGATAAAATTTTTCTTGTTTCTTTCTCCATTTTAACCTCTTCTTCTGTATATCCTGAATCCGTCATTTTACCTATAAGAGGTATAAGATTTTCTTTTATTTGTACAGGGAAATAATCAGGTTTTTGTTTATTCAAATCTTTTAATGCATCCCTACCTGCTCCTGAAACAGATTGATATGTTGAGGCGAGCATTCTTTTTACTCCATATTTTTTCCATATTGGATAAACAGACATAAGGGCGATTATAGTGGAACAGTTCGGATTTGCAATGATACCACTATTTTTAGATGCATCCTCAGGGTTTATTTCAGGAATTACTAATGGCACAGATTTATCCATTCGGAATGCCGTAGAGTTATCTATTACAAGGGCTCCATTTTTGACAAATTCAGGGGCAAATTTTAGGGATATTTCCTCCCCAGCTGAGAAGAATGCTACATCTACCTCTGGTATTTCACCCATTTTTTTTACAGGAATTTTCAT
>WFRC01000384.1 GCA_015486685.1 Caldifarciminota bacterium | reverse complement strand
ATCTTAAGATTTTTTAAATTTGAAGAACTCATATATAGGGTCCCTCCTACATTCTCATTCATTTTTCATTTTTCAATCTTAATTTCGCTATTATTCCTGTCTTTTTGAGACCCTTCATTCAACTCAGGGTGACAAAAAAGGATGTCATTGCGAGGGACGAAGTCCCAAAGCAATCTCACAGGATGGGCGGCTCTCCTCCCTTGTCATTCTGAGCCACTGGCGAAGAATCTCTCGTTTTTCCTGTCATGCTGAATTTATTTCAGCATCGCTATTTTCCTTTAACTATCAGATTCACCCTCTCTTAATCCCATTAGATAGCAAACATCTAACGGGATAAATCCCTCCCCTGTCTGCGTGCGGACACGCACAGGTAGACATCAAGGGAGGGAGATAAAAAGGAAATAATACTACCCTACCTGATGAGATTGCCACGGCTCAATAAATTGAGCCTCGCAATGACAATGAGAGAAGCATTCACACGGTGAATGCACTCCAAACTCCCAGATAAACCGGGAAGTGAGAAGTAGGAACTGAGAAGTAAAAACGCTAACCGCTTTCCGCCAAAAATAATGCAAAAGTATATCGTTAAGCGTAAATCGTAAGGCGTTAATTGTAAAAACTACGCTTATTTTGTCCAACATCTAACATCCAATATCTTCTATCTTCTCACGCTTTACGCCTTACGCCTCACGGTCTTTTGCCACTTCACATCGGGGCTGGGAAGCCCCTCCTACATAAATCTGGCAAATATCCTTTTAGCGGTCAGCGGTAGGCGGATAGCGGTTAGCGTCTTCATTCCTTTCACCTTTTTCCTTTTACCTTTCACATTTTACATTTAACTATACCTTAATCCGTATCACCATATCATCGTATCACCGTTTATGTTTTTTTACCTTTTTTAACCATACCCCATACCCTATCAACTATACCCCAGTATCGCTGTGAGCTGGTAGCTGGAAGCCCCTCCTACTTTGCTAACGGCTGTTTTTTTCAAGTGTTCGTATGAAATTGCTTAATCCATCTTTTGAACCCTTTTCTGCCGCTTTGAAAAACATTGTCCTTGCGTTATTTATCCTGCCCATTTTTATAAGTATTATTCCTAAGTCATTATCCAATATAGCATTATCTGCATATTTTCTACCATTAATAACAATATTATATGCCTGTTTTAATCTCCTTTCCGACAAATAACACAACACTAAGTTATGATAGGCTTGGGAAAAACCTTTATCAAGTTCTACTGCAGTTTGAAAATCTTCCTCAGCCTTTTCATAAAGTTCCTTCCTTAAAAGTACTGTTCCAATTCTATTAAGCAGATATGGATTTTTTTGAGCCACTTTTCTTGCTCTGTTAGTAAGTGAAATTACTTCTACTTTTCTTATAGAGGAACTTAAAGATTTCATCAACAAATAATGTATATATATTTCTTTTTCTAATGGATTTTGCTGCCCACCAAACCTTATATTTATCTTATTCCAATCAAATACTGCATTATTTATTGGTTTTACCCCATTATACCACAATAATCCATAAGGAATATGATAACATTCAATTGATTTCAATGGCGTTGTGCTCCAGATATAACCGTTCTTTTCTATAATACTATCCAACCTGGGTTTAGGTCTTAAATCTCCGTGCACATCAAATACATCTGCCTTTTTTGTCAAAATACTCCCATATACAAGGGGAAATGTCAGCGCATCCCCTTCGCTTATAATTACATCCCCTTTCGCAACTTGCGAAAGGGCCACATTCTTAAAATCCTCTGCAGTCCAGTTTCTCCAGAAAATGCCCTCATTCGCTGCATAAAATATATTTTCAATTATGAGAAATAGAAATAATAGCCATCTGTATTTAAGTTTAATATTTGCCAATCCATACCCAAGAAAGATAATCAAAAGCATTAGTTGAGGGATATAAAATATTTTTACAATATAGAGTCTGTTGGAGGTTACCGGGGAATGTATTAGAAATGTTAAAAAAATAGAATATACAAATAATAAAATAAAAAGTGTTCTTCTCTCTTTTGTAAAAAATGCACCATAAATAGAGACTAAAAGCCCAAAATTCGATGTTATCAGTAAGGCCTTAAACCAGATTTTATATTCTCCCATAATAAGGGCTAAAGAATATTTCGGTGCTTCCTGGTAATATTCAAGTCTCAGAAGATGATAGAAAAATTTTGAAATAGTTTCCGGATCTCCCCAATTTATCAAAGGATGGAGTTTTGCCCTTATCAGTAAATATAGAGAAATAGATAATCCTAAAATAATAAAAAGAATACCCTTATTATAACTTTTTACTATCAAAAAGAGTATCCAGGGAAATAGTAGCCATAAAAGTGGATGGACTAAAATAGAAAGCCCTGAAATATATGATAGGATTAAGTATCTTTTTTCTTCAATAAGATATAATTCAAGTATAAAGAAGAATGCGGTAATTGTATACACCTCTGTTCTTATTGCCTGGGAGAAAAAAACAGGGGATAAAGAAAAAATTAATGCGGCAAAAATAGCAGATAATGTATCTATCTTTTTTTCTAAGTATATAAATAATAAAAATGTCGTAAGTGCACCAAATAAGGCAGAAAGCAAATTTGTGCCAGCAGCAGGATTTAACGGAAAAAGCATTGAGAACAACCTTGCCAACAAAGTATATAACGGATACCCCGGGGGATGTGGAATACCCAGTAAATAGCCAACAGATGAAAGTTCTCCTGCATCTCCGCCTGTTATCCCAGGAGAGATGAAATATAGATATAAGGTAAAAGGCAACAAAAAAGAGATTCCCCTCAAAATCCTGGGGTCAGTCTTCCAGTTTCCAGCATTTTTATATGTAATATTTTTCATTTTCTATTAACGCCTTTTCCTGACAGGATGAACAGGATAAAAATCCCAAATCCAAATATTTTCGCTAAGCGTAAATCGTAATTCGTTAATCGTAATAACAACGCTTATTTTATCCAACATCTAACATCCAATATCTTCTATCTCCTCACGCTTCACGGTCTTTTGCCACTTCACATCGGGGCTGGGAAGCCCCTCCTACATTCTCATTCATTTCGTTGTTCTCGTTCGTTTCGTTTATCTCGTTTGTTTAGTTTATTTCGTTGGTCTCATTTTTTATTTCCAATAGCAGGTATCCTTTTTGCTGTTAGCGGTAAGCGTCTTCATTCCTTTCAACTTTCAACCGTCTTTTCTCACTTTTAACATTTAACCTTTTACTTTTAACTGATTTACTTATTCAAATCATATCCTTTTTCAAATGCCTTTATATTTATATCTATGGTTTTTTGGGGAACTCTTTCCTTGATTACCTCTTTCCAGATATTATCAGAGAACTCCATCATTTTAGCAAGAACTCCCAATAATACAGTATTTGTTGTCCTGATATTTCCTATCTCTTTCGCAATATCCACAGCGTTCAAAATAACAGGTTCCTTTACCTTCTTTTTGATTCTATCAAATATATCCTCCGGATATTCCATCAACCCCGATGCAACAGGCAGAGGGTCAAGTCTATAATCATTTATTATAACTTTCCCATCATTTCTTAAAAGATGAATATTCCTCAATGCCTCTAATTTTTCAAATGCAAGTATTACATCTGCCATCCCATCTCCCACAATGGGCGAGTACACCTTATCTCCATATCTTACAGAACTTATCACATCACCACCCCTTTGTGCCATTCCGTGCACTTCACTCTTTTTTACATCCATCCCCGCCTTCATTGCTACCTTTGCTACAATATCAGAGGCAAGAAGAATACCCTGACCTCCAACTCCGCATATTACAATACTTTTTGTATCCATTATCTCTCCTCCTTAAATTTTATCGCATCAAACGGGCACATCTGCTGACACAAGGTACAACCCACACATAGAAAATCTACAATTTCTACCTTATCCCCCCTTTTGCTAAGGGCAGGACAACCTACCTTTAAACATACATCGCAACCCGTACATTTTTCTGGAATTACCTCCATTACAGGGAATTTTACGCCTTTTTGAATTAAAACGCAGGGTCCTTTTACAATTATTACAGACACCTCTTCTTTTGCCACCTCTCTCTTCAATACCGTTGTTATCTCTTTTAAATTATAGGGGTCAACAGTGAATACATTCTTTATGCCAATACCTCTTACAAGATTCTCAATGCTTACTTCATTCCCCTTACCTTCTCCAGCACTTAATGTCTTTCCTGTGCCAGGGTGTCCCTGATGTCCTGTCATAGCTGTAGTCCTATTATCCAGAATAATGATTGTAGTAATGCCTTTATTATAATATATATCTATAAGTCCCGTAATACCTGAATGGAAGAATGTAGAATCACCAATAACCGCCACTGTCTTTTTTCTTAATTTCTCATCATCCTTCAAGGCAAGTTGAATGCCATGTGCATTTCCTATGCTTGCTCCCATTTCAACACAGGTATCCATTGCATTTAACGGTGGTAGAGCACCCAGGGTATAGCATCCAATATCACCTGTCGCAATCAATTTCAGTTTTCTTATAACATTAAATGTGCCCGTATGTGGGCATCCAGGACAGAGTGCAGGTGGCCTTGGAGGCACATTTTCCTTTTCCTCTACAGGAATATCTTTCCCAAATGATTTACCAACGATTGTAGGATTTAGTTCACCTGTTAAGGGTATTTTTTCTTTACCTATTACATCAATCCGAAGAAGTTTCATCTGCTCCTCAATGAATGGGTCATTTTCCTCTATTATATATATTTTCTCTACCATACCTGCAAATTTTCTGGCAAGTTCAACGGGAAATGGCCAGGTCATTGTTAGTTTTAAGAATGTTGCATCAGGAAAAATTTCCTTTGCATATTGATATGAAATAGAATCAGTAATAATCCCCAGTTTTCTATCACCTTCTTCAATTCTGTTATAAGGAAAACTTTCGCTAAATTCCCTTAATTTAATCAGCCTCTCTTCCACAAATTTATGTCTTTTTCGGGCATTTGCAGGTAGAATCACCCTTTTCTTCATATCCTTTACATATCCCTTGACAGGTATTTCTCGCCTCTCCTCCAACTTCACAAGAGACATAGAATGCGATACTCTTGTTGTAAGTCTTAAAAGCACAGGTGTATCAAATTCCTCGCTGATTTTCATTCCTTCAATTACCAGGTTTTTTGCTTCCTGACTGTCTGATGGTTCAAGTAAGGGTATCTTGGCAAATTTTGCATAATTTCTATTATCCTGTTCATCCTGAGATGAGTGCATTCCTGGGTCATCTGCACTTACTATGATTAATCCACCTGTGGCACCAATATAACTCAATGAAAATAAAGGGTCAGCAGCAACATTTAATCCTACATGTTTCATTGCAACTATTGCTCTTGCGCCTGCAAAACTTGCACCTGATGCAACTTCCAATGCTACTTTTTCATTTGTGGACCATTCCGAATATATCTCTTTATATTTTGATATATT
>WFRC01000383.1 GCA_015486685.1 Caldifarciminota bacterium | reverse complement strand
TCTTCCAGAAGGATGGGAAGGTCGTGGTATGGGGAGCAGATACACTGACAGGGCAAAAGGTGGAGATTGAATCTGATCTGGTGGTGCTTGCAACTGCAATGCTTCCCAGTCCTGGTGTAAAAGAGCTTGCTTCAAAACTCAGAATTCCAACGGATATTTATGGATGGTTATCAGAGGCACATCTGAAACTGAGGCCTCTTGAAACAGTGACAGCGGGTATATTTATAGCAGGGGCAGCGCAATCACCTAAGGATATTACAGATACAGTATCCCAGGCATCAGGTGCAGCAGGGAAGGTGCTTGCAATGTTCAGTAAACCTGAATTAACGAGAGACCCACTTATTGCTCAGGTGGAAACTGAAATATGTGCAGGTTGCGGATACTGTGAAAAGGCCTGTGCCTATGGCGCTGCGAAGGTTGACCCGAGAAGGAAATTGTCTGTTGTGAATGAGGCACTATGCGAAGGCTGTGGTGCCTGCGCTGCTGCCTGTCCCAGTGGAGCAATGAAATTAAGGAATCTTACAAATAATCAGGTGTTTGAAATGGTCTCTGTGGCGACAGAGGAATATGAATGAGAAGCACGCTAACCGCTGTCCGCTTGCCGCTAACCGCCAAAAGGATACTTGCTATTGGAAATAAAAAACGAAATGAACGAAACAAACGAGAGAAGACCGTGAAGCGTAAGGCGTAAATCGTAAATTGTGAATGGGTAGATGAGTGGAAAAAGCAGTAGCGAGGTATGAGTAGCAAGCATATAGGGGAAAGAGAAAATGAGAAAGAAACGGTGATGGGTGAATGAGGAAAGAATTGACAAACGTGTTCGTGGTGGTGATTCGTGAAAAACGAGAAAGAAAAGAACGTGAAGCGTGAGGCGTAAAGCGTAAGAAGATATTGGATGTTAGATGTTGGATAAAATAAGCGTAGTTTTACAATTAACGATTTACGATTAACGATTAACGATTTATTACTTTCCAGTTTATTTGGGAGTATGGAGTGCATTCACCGTGTGAATGCGTTGTTAATCTGTTGTTTTTATAATTGACGAATAACGAATTACGATTAACGATATATTTCCGCATTATTTTTGGCGGAAAGCGGTTAGCGGTAGGCGGTCAGCGAGTATATTTTTGTAAAGAAAACAAAAACACAGGAGGTTATAGATGGATGAAGAAATACAGGTAAAATTAATACCTATATATATCCTTAGCAAGAAATATTATGTGCCTGAGGGTTCAACTATTATTACAGCAATGGAATATGCGGGATTTAAATTGAAAAAAGGTGTCGGATGCAGGGAAGGATTTTGTGGTGCCTGTGCAAGTTTATACAGGCTTCCAGGGGATTACAAACTTCACGGAGGGTTGGGATGTCAAACAGTGGTTCTGCCCGAGATGCAGATTGTGCAAATTCCGTTTACACCTTCACCAAAGGCAACATATAATGTTGATGAATTGAAGCCAGAGCCAGGCGTTTTTGCAAAATACTATCCGGAAATATTCAGATGCGTATCCTGTAATACCTGCACAAAAATCTGTCCACAGGAATTACAGGTGATGGATTATGTTCAGGCGATGATTAGGGGAGATATAGAACTTGCAGCACACCTTTCCTTTGATTGTGTAATGTGTGGATTATGTACTGCAAGATGCCCTGCAGAGATTACACAGTTTAATGCAGCAATACTTGCAAGAAGACTGTATGGAAAATATATGTCTCCGAGGGGTGATTTTCTACCGAAGAGAATAAAAGAGATAGAAGAAGGTAAATTTGAACAGGAATTTAAGGAAATTATAGCACTTTCTCGTGAAGCACTACAAAAGAGATATTACGAGAGAGAAATAAATTTTGATATAACATAAGGGAGGAAATATGTATGGCTATCCTGATTATATGGATGAATCTCTGAAAATGGTAAAAAAGACAAGACCTAAAAGGGTTGAACTTGCAAAAAAGGGATTGAAAAATGTTTTAAAACCTATGGACGCAGAAGAGAGAGAAAAGGTATTATCGGAAAATCATCCGGACTATCAATCTGATGCAAGAAAACCTGTTCGAATAGGTCCTAATAAGGACGAGATTTTAACAGCACAGGTAGTAGATGAACTGGAGGCGCATTCCCGTATAAATCCAGATGAATTTGTGCTTGAGCCTGTGGATTATGAAACAGATGTTTTAGTGATTGGAGGTGGAGGAGCAGGTTGTGAAGCGGCAATATGGGCAAGAACAAATGGAGCAAAGGTAATAATTTCAACAAAGTTAAGGTTAGGCGATGCAAATTCAATGATGTCTCAGGGTGGTATGCAGGCGGCGGTAAATCCACATGATTCACCTGTCATCCATTATCTTGATATACTTGGCGGTGGTCATTTTGATAATAAACCGAAAGTGGTAAAGGCTTTAACATCTGAGGCACCAATGATTGCAAGATTTTTAGAGGATTTGGGTGTTATGTGGGATAAACTCCCTGATGGGCATTTACAGACAAAACCTGGTGGAGGCACATCCAGAAGGAGGATGCTCTCTGCAAGGGATTATACAGGTGCAGAAATAATGAGGGTATTAAGGGATGAAGTAAGAAATCATCCTGAAGATATAACTGTTTTAGAGTATTTTCCTGCTGTGGAACTTATAAAGGATGAGGAGGGAAAGGTTGCAGGGGCAATTTTATTCAATATGGAAACAGGTGAGTATGCGGTTGTGAAGGCGAAAGTGACTGTAATAGCAACAGGTGGATTTGGAAGGTTGCATATTAAAGGATTTCCAACGACAAACCATTATGGAGCAACAATGGATGGGCTTGTAATGGCATACAGGGCTGGTGCGAAACTCCTATATATGGATTCTGTCCAATACCATCCCACAGGTGCAGCATACCCTCCACAGATTTTAGGATTCTTGATTACAGAAAAAATCAGAGGATATGGTGGACAACCCGTAAATAAAAATGGTGAGTTATTTGTATTTCCACTTGAGCCCAGGGATGTTGAAGCATCTTCATTTATCAGGGAATGCAAAAGAGGAAATGGGATAAAAACCCCTGATGGTCATTATGGCGTATGGCTGGATTCTCCTATTATTAATATCTTAAATGGAACAGGCACAATAGAAAATGCGTTTCCTGCAATGCTCAGGCAGTATCATAGATTTGGTATAGATATCAGAGAGGTTCCTATGCTTGTATATCCTACACTGCACTATCAGAATGGTGGAATAGAAACAGATGAACACACACACACAACACTCCCCAATTTGCTTGTTGCTGGTGAGGCATCAGGTGGTGTACACGGTAGGAATAGATTGATGGGAAATTCTGTTCTGGATTATAATGTATTTGGAAGAAGAGCAGGTATCGAAGCGGCGAGACTTATGAAGGAAACAAAAATTGCAGGGAAATTAACGGTTAAACATATTAAAAAATATGAAGATGAGATAAAAGAGGCAGGGATTAAAACGAAAAAACTATCCCCTATGCTTCTACCTGAATACAGAAATTTGAAAACATTAGAAAAACATAGAAAAGAATTTGACCCATTCCTGCCAGCAGGAGTGTAATAATAAGTGGGAAGTGAGAACTAAGAAGTAGGAAGTGGGATTTAATGCAAAATGAAAAGTGCAAAATGCAAAAGCAGTAGCGAGGTATGAGTAGCGAGTATATAGGAAAAAGATGGATATGTAGGAGGGATTTCCTAATCCCGATAATTACTGGGAAGTAGGAAGTGAAAAAGACCGTAAATCGTGAGACGTAAATCGTGAAATGTAAAAGGAAAAAGGTAAAAGGTAAAAGGATATTGAAGGATATATTGAAAGTTAAAGGTTGAAGGTAAAATCAATGAAAAAATGAGATTATTTTCCTACGAATGGTGATATGCTTATACGATGATACGGATATGAAAATGAAAAATGCAAAGTGAAAGAGACGGCCGAGAGCCGTTAGCAAAAACGAAACAAGGAGGATAAATGGCTGAACCGAGTGTTTTAATATATGGAACCTCAGTAGCAGGATTACGAGCTGCTGCGACATTTGGAAAACAGGGGTATAAGGTATACTTAATAAATTCGGGGAAGTATTTAGGGGAAGTGGACAACGA
>WFRC01000382.1 GCA_015486685.1 Caldifarciminota bacterium | reverse complement strand
ATAGTATTAAGTTTTATTTATACAGGAGATAGAAAGGCTGCACTTCAATATGTTCAAAATATTCCAGCCCCCGCAGCAAGAGCATATTATACGGGAATTTTACAGAAGGATGCCCTCTCCGGAATGAGATATTTTGAACGGATAATATCCAGATATGGAAATAGCCCATACGCAGATAGTGCACTTTTCAGGATAGGGATGTATTATTACACAATGGAGGACTTAAACCAAACTATACATTTCTTAAAGTTGATTATAAAAAGGCATCCTGGTTCGCCGATGAAACCTTTGTGTAATTTCTGGCTCGGCACAGTGTATTTTTTAAGAGGAGATACATTAACTGCCTCTCAATATCTGCAAAAAACAACACCTGGTTCCGAAGGAGGTATCCTTTCCAGAATTGACATAAAAAATATTGAGGGTGAAAATACAAAAGAGGTCTATACAGTTCAGATAAATGCATATAGAGAAATAAAATGGGCAAAAAATAGGCAGGAAGAGATGCGAAAAAAAGGTTATGAAGCAGAGATTCATCCTGTTCAGATGGAAGGTGGGAAAATAATGTATAAACTCACAATAGGAAGGTTTTCTTCCCGTGAAGAGGCATTAAATTTAATGAAAACCCTGAAAGAAAAGGAAAATATTGACTGCTGGATAACAAAGGTATGGGTTCATTAACCCCTCTCTTAAAACAGTATAAAAGTATAAAAGATAAATATAAGGATACAATCTTATTGTTTCGTGTGGGCGATTTTTACGAAACATTCTATGACGATGCGGATAGGGCATCAAAAATTTTGAATATCACACTTACATCAAGACCGCATGGAAAAAATCAGAGAATCCCCCTTGCTGGTGTGCCTGTAAAGGCGGCAGATGTATACATATCAAAACTTGTAAAAGAAGGAAATAAGGTAGCAATATGTGAGCAATTAGAAGAACCCGGAAAAGGCAAGAAGATTGTAGCAAGAGATGTTGTAGAAGTAATCACCCCCGGCACAATTATGAGAGAAACTCTGCTCAATTCGAAGGAAAATAACTTTATCGCTGCCCTGTGCAGGGAAGGTGACAAATGGGGTATTGCTTATGCGGATATTACAACAGGTGAATTCTTTGCTGGTGAGATGGACAAGGATGTTATTACAGAAATGGAAAGGATTTCTCCAAAGGAAATTATTCTTCCCTCTGATATAGACATAGATACGAAATTCAGTAAAACATTTATAGAACCTTATAGGTTTGATCTGGATATATGCACAAACTTATTAAAGAACCATTTTGATGTTGTTTCTCTGGATGGATTTGGATTAGGTGATAAACCATTATCTATACAGGCAGCAGGAGCACTATTTTACTATTTAGAAGAAACTCAGAAGAGGGCATTGCCACACATAAAAGGCATAAAGGTTTTAACCCCTGATAGGTATATGCTCCTTGATGCTTCAACCCTGAAAAATCTTGAAATATTTAATAATATCTCCGGAGATAGTAAAAGAACACTTATTTCTATCCTGGATGAAACACTTACCCCTATGGGTGGTAGACTTTTGAGAAATTGGATGCTTTATCCATTATTAGCCCCAGACAAAATAAAATTAAGGCAGGATGCTGTGGCAGAATTTTTGCAGAGAAACTATGAAAGAGGGGAATTAAGAAAGAAATTAAAGGAAATGTCTGATATTGAAAGGATTACGGGCAGAATCTCTGCTGAAAGGGCAACGCCGAGAGATGTAATAACCTTAAAATTTTCATTAGAGATATTACCCTCTATGATAAATTTACTCAGCGGGTTTAAGAGCAAAATAGTAAAATCTTGCATTGTAAAACTCCATCCTCCTGAGGATGTAATCAATCTTATCAAAAGAGGCATTGTTGATGACCCACCTGTTTCCATTCAGGATGGCGGAATTATAAGAGAGGGATATTCAGAGGAATTAGACAGATTAAAAAGAATTTCACGGGAAGGAAAAAAATGGATTGCCCAATTGCAAAAGGAAGAAAGGGAAAAAACAGGTATTCAATCATTGAAGGTAGGGTATAATACGGTTTTTGGATATTATATTGAGGTAACAAAGCCCAACCTAAAATATGTGCCAGAAAATTATATCAGAAAGCAAACCTTGACAAATGCGGAAAGGTTCATTACTCCTGAATTAAAGGAATATGAATCTCAGGTCCTGGGTGCAGAGGAAAAGATAAAGGAAATGGAAAGGGAATTGTTTATCCAGATAAGGAAAGAAATAGGGAAATATACAGAGAAATTACAGGAAATCTCCCACAAAGTTGGGATTTTAGATGTGATGTCAACATTTAGCAAGGTGGCTGAGGACTATGATTATAAAATGCCTGTGGTAAATGATGGTTCAGGAATTTATATAAAGGGGGGAAGACACCCTGTGGTGGAACTCATTATGGGGAAGGAGGAATTTATCCCGAATGATACAGAAATTTCTCAGGAGAAGAGGATTATTATACTTACAGGTCCAAATATGGCCGGTAAGTCTACCTACCTCAGACAGACCGCATTGATTGTAATTTTAGCCCAGATAGGTTCACTTGTGCCCGCAGAGGAGGCGGAAATTGGCATTATTGACAGAATATTCACACGCATTGGTGCATCTGATGACCTGTCAAGGGGGGTATCTACATTTCTGGCGGAGATGATGGAAACAGCAAATATCATCAATAACGCATCTTCAAGGACACTGGCAATATTGGATGAGGTAGGTAGAGGCACAAGCACCTATGATGGTTTATCTATTGCATGGGCAATGGTAGAATACCTTGCTTTAATGAAGGAAAAACCCTTTGTTCTTTTTGCAACACATTATCACGAACTTACAGAAACGGAAAAATATTTCCCTGTAATAGAAAATCTCACTGTCCTTGTAAAAGAAACCAAAGATGGTGTAATATTTCTGAGACAGGTAGCAAAGGGTAAAGCAGATAAAAGTTATGGCGTAGAGGTAGCAAAACTCGCAGGACTTCCTTCTGTTTTAATAGAGAGGGCAAAGGAGATTTTAGAGGATTTGCGTACGGACGATAGAATTACAAAGAGGCATCCACCCCTTTCATATCAACTCTCTCTTTTCAAGAATGAGAATAAGGTTGTGAAGAAGATTAAAGAAATAGATATAGCCTCTCTGAGCCCCAGAGAGGCTATAAATCTTCTGTTTGATTTGAAAGAAGAAGCAGAAAAAGAGAATCAGTCGTAGTTATAAACTTTACGAGTTAAGGGAATAAATAAATTTTGCAGATTGAACGACTGAGCCCATTTTTATAATAGCTTTGACAGTGTTTGGGCAAGCATTTCTTCTGTAAAGGGTTTTTGAATAAAACCTGCCAGACCCATTTTTTGAATATCTCTTATCTCCCTTTCCAGACTATACCCACTCATTATAATTACTTTTAAATCGGTTTTATAGGCTTTTATCTTTTTAAACAACCCTGTCCCATTAATATCTGGTAAGGTATAATCCATTAAGACAAGGCATATCTTTTTCCCATATTTCTTTAACATATCCATTGCCTTACCAGCATCAGAGGCAGTAAGAACTTTATAATTTAAGATACTCAGGATATTTTTTACAGCCTGAAGCACAACAGAATCATCTTCTACAACTAAAATTGTTTCCCTATTGCCCAGATGAATTTTTTCCGAAATCCTTATGGATATACTCAGGTCAAATTTCGATATATCTGTTTCATCCATTATTTTTTCTGTCTCTTTAATAATAAATTCTGATATTTTCTTACCGGGAATTTTTTTTAAGGCGGCCTTTCTAATTACAATTTCCTCTATGGTTTTATGCTCTATAGGTATTTTAACAAACTGTTCTGGCGCTGCCGCATTAAATGCCTTCTCCATGAATTTCATTGCCACAGGTGCCATTTTTCCAATAATAACACTGCCCTTTGCAGGAGGAACATTAAATTCTAAAAATTTATCCATATATTCAATATAATCAGCATTTTTTATTTTTGCAATACCATTTTTGATTAAAAATCTCTTGACAAATCTTTTTTTATGATTATTAAATATGTTAAGAAGGAGGAACGATATGGAACCATCTGCAAATATTCTCATAATAGAGGATGACAAAGAAGTTAGAAATTTACTTTTTGAATCTTTATCTAAATTAGGTTACAAAATTAAAGGTGTAGGAACAGGTAAAGATGGATTTAAAGAAATTCAGTCTGGTAAAGTAGATGTTGCGCTTCTTGATATTTTACTTCCCGATATAAATGGAGTTGACTTACTCCCACAAATAAAGTCTGTGAATGATGAGGCTTCTGTTATTATGATGACAGGCGTGAGTGATATAAAAACTGTCAGAAAGGCAATTCAAAATGGGGCTTACGATTATATAGTAAAGCCTATAGAAATTGAGGACCTAAAAATCTCTATTGAAAGGGCAGTGGAGAAAACCAAACTGCTGCGTATCCACAAAGATTATAATAAATATCTGGAAAAAACAGTAGCAGAACAAAAAGAACAAATAAGGAAGACCTTTGTAGGTGCTATTATATCACTCGTAAAACTATTAGAGGCAAGAGATATTTATCAAAAAGGCCATTCTCTCAGGGTAGGTTCAATTGCGGGAAGAATTGGGGAATTGTTAGGTTTCAGTAAAGAACGTATCGAGAATCTCAGAATTGCAGGGTTTCTCCATGATGTTGGCAAGGTAATAGTTCCTGAAGAAATTCTATTTAAGCCAAAAAGTCTTAATGGGAGCGAATTATTGAAGGTAAGAAAGCATCCAACAGCAGGAGCTGAAATCTTAAAATATGTAATTGAAGATAAAGAAACACTTCAAGGTATAAAACATCACCACGAACATTATAATGGAAAGGGTTATCCAGATAAACTTAAAGGGGAGAATATTCCCATCTTTGGAAGGATTATCGCGGTTGCAGATGCCTTAGATGCTATGCTTTCTAATAGGCCTTATAGAAAAATATTGTCTATAGAGGATGTAAAAAGAGAGTTTATAAAAAATAAGGGAAGCCAGTTTGATCCCCACATTGTTGACATTTTCCTTGAAAACTTTGATAATTTTATTCAGGGGTATTACGAATAGAAAGATTGTGAGCAGTCCTTAACTTTTAACTTCTTACTTTTAAGCTATTATCATTAATAATGTGGAATAATAAGGCTCACCGCCTACCGCTAACTGCTAAAAATAATGCGGAAGTATATCGTTAAGCGTAAATCGTAATTCGTTAATTGTAAAAACAACAGACAACAACGCATTCACACGGTGAATGCACTCCAAACTTCCAGATAAACCGGGAAGTAAGAAGTGAGAACTAAGAAGTGGGAAGTAAGCACGCTGACCGCCTGGCGCTAACCGCTTACCGCTGAAAATAATAATGCGGAAGTATCTCGTGAAGCGTTAATCGTAATTCGTTAATCGTAATAACAACGCTTATTTTGTCCAACATCTAACATCCAATATCTTTTATCTCCTCACGCTTCACGTTCTTTTCTCTTTCGTTTTTCACGAATCACCACCACGGACACGTTCGTTGCTTCTTT
>WFRC01000381.1 GCA_015486685.1 Caldifarciminota bacterium | reverse complement strand
ACAACGAGATGCTTCGCCAAGAGCTCAGCATGACAGGAAAAAAGACACCCTCCCTTTTATCCCTCCCGTCAAGGGAGGGAGAAGATTTAATGCAGATTGAAAAGTGCAAAATGGAAAATGAAAAAGATCATAATTCCAAAGGGAGGGAAATGGAGAGGAAACGGCACCACCCATCCTGTGAGATTGCTTCGTCGCTACGCTCCTCGCAATGACAGTGAAAAGGAGACCTGTGAGAGTGTTTGTTCATTACACTCGCTCACGTCTTCGGCAGCTCATTTAGCTTCGCTCCATTCAGAATGACAAAAGATGAAAGTACAGAATAATGCCTATTCATTATTATTTTAGGTAAAAAAATTTGACTTTTTTGACTTTCAATCTTATTATACAGGAAACAAACTTTTAAGGAGGATATAGAATGGCAAGAAAATGTGCAATTTGTGGGAAAGGTCCGCAATTTGGCTCCCAGGTTAGTCATTCCCACAAAACAACAAAGAAAAAGAGATTGCCTAATCTTCACAGGATTAGAGCAGAAATAGATGGGAAGATAAAACGGGTTTATGTCTGTTCTGATTGTTTGAGTGCAGGTAAGGTAAAAAAGGTTATTTAATCAATGCTTTCAAGGGTTTTCAGCAGTTCCCTTAAAGGAATAGAGGCATATCCGGTAGAGGTAGAGGTAAATCTTTCACGCGGTATGCCTTCTTTTACTATAGTTGGGCTTCCTGAAACATCAGTTAAGGAATCAAGAGAAAGGGTTGAAACATCCATTAGAAATACAGGGCTTTCTTTTCCTGTAAAAAGGATTACGGTCAATCTTGCTCCGGCAGATACAAAGAAAGAAGGAACAGCCCTTGACCTGCCTCTTGCCGTGGGTATAATTGCAGCATCAGGCAGTATAAGCCCTGCTTTATTAAAGGATTATCTTGTGATTGGAGAACTTTCTCTCGATGGTTCCCTGCGTCCTGTTATGGGTATCCTTTCAACAACAATAATGGCAAAAGAAAATGGATTTAAGGGAATTATACTCCCGGAACAGAATGCAAAAGAGGCATCACTTATTCGGGGAATTGATATCTATCCCTGTAAAACATTAGGTGAAACTATCGATTTTTTAAGGGGTGATATAGAAATTTCTCCATATAGCGATGATGTAGAAGACCTATTTAAACAAAATGCTGTTTATGATGTAGATTTTTCAGAAGTGAAAGGGCAGGAACTTGCAAAAAGGGCATTGGAAATTGCTGCGGCCGGGGCACATAATGTTATTATGATAGGTTCGCCAGGCGCCGGGAAAACAATGCTCGCAAGAAGGATGCCAACCATACTACCCGACCTTACCATTGAAGAATCCGTTGAGACCACAAGGATACATAGTATTGCTGGCATTCTGCCTCACAACGAACCTATTGTTGCCAGAAGGCCATTCAGGGCACCCCACCATACAATATCTTATGCAGGATTAATTGGCGGGGGCAACCGTCCCTCTCCGGGAGAGGTATCTCTTGCCCATAACGGAGTGCTCTTTCTCGACGAACTTCCGGAGTTCAAAAGGGATTCGCTTGAAGTTTTGAGACAACCTATGGAAGATGGTTTTGTAACTATTTCAAGGGCAGTAAGCACTATGACATTTCCTTCCAGATTTATGCTTGTTGGCGCTATGAATCCCTGTCCCTGTGGATACTTTGGAGACCCTTACCACGAATGCACCTGCACACCGGGGATGATTGAAAGGTATATTGGAAAAATCTCAGGTCCCCTTCTGGATAGAATAGATATACATATAAATGTTTCTTCTGTTAGATACGAGGATTTGTTAACAAAATCGGATGGAGAACCCTCAAGCAAAATAAAGCAAAGGGTACTCAAAGCAAGAGAGATGCAGAAAAAAAGATATAAGGATGAGAAAAATATATTTTTCAATGCCCACCTTTCTCCCAAAAAGATTAAAGAATACTGTAAAATAGGGACAGATTCCGAGGAATTACTCAAAATGGCTGTTAAGAAATTTGGGCTTTCGGCAAGGGCATTTGATAGGGTTTTAAAGGTTTCTAGAACAATTGCAGACTTAAATGGTGATGATAACATAAAACCCGAATATGTATCAGAGGCAATTCAATATAGAACACTTGATAGAAAATTATGGTTGAGGCTATAATATGTTAATTCTCCTTTTACTACTTTCCCAGATGCAATTTGGTAAAAATAAAATACAATACAGAAACTTTCAATGGCATATAGAGGAGACTGCACATTTCAAGATATATTACTATAAGGGTGAGGGGAATCTTATTCCATTTGCTAAACAGGTAGCAGAAGATGCATATAAAGAAATAAGCACTGACCTGAATTTTGAATTTTCAAGCAAAATGCCTATAATTATTTATGCCTCTCATAATGATTTTGAACAAACAAATGTTGTGGATGAAATTGTAGAAGAATGGGTTGGAGGTTTTACGGAGATGTTTAAGGATAGGGTAGTAGTACCTTTTGATGGTTCTTATGAGGATTTCAGGCATGTTCTGAACCACGAACTTACCCATACATTTCAATACAACATTTTATATGGAAAGGGATTGCAAAAACTTTCAAGGCTTTACAATAGATATAACATCCCCCTCTGGTTTATGGAGGGTATGGCGGAATATGAATCTCAGGGATGGAATAGCGAGGCAGATATGTTTATGAAAGATGCTGTTGTAAATAATTATTATCTATCTATTGATAAATTGTCAGAACTTGCAGGTGGGTATCTTGTATACAAAGAAGGGCAATCTATATTCAAATTTATTGCAGATAAATATGGCAGACAAAAGATTGGTGAGATTACAAATAAATTAAAGCTTACAAAGGATTTACGAAAAGCCATACAGGATGTGCTTGGTATTGATTACAAACAATTAAGTAAGGATTGGGAATATAGTGTAAAAAAGAGGTATTGGCCTATCTTAAAGGATAGAGTAAGATTTGAAGATATAGGGATAAGATTGACAGACCATAAAAGGAGAAAAAATTTCTATAATTATGCCCCTGCAATATCTCCAAAAGGTGACCGCATCGTGTATTATACAGATATCAATGATAATATTTCAATTAGAATGATTTCTACACTTGATGGAAGTTCACTCGGAAAAATCATCTCTGCAGGGAAAAGTAGAAAATTTGAATCCCTTCATCTGTTAAGGGGGAAAATTTCCTGGTCTCCCGATGAATCAGCGATAGCGTTTGTATCTAAGAGTGGAGGAAATGATGTCATTAATATCTATGATTTTAAGAAGAAAAGGGTTGTAAAGAGGATATCTCCGCATCTGGATGGTATTAATGCCCCTGCTTTTTCTTCCGATGGTAAAAAGATTGCATTTTCGGGATTCAAGGATGGTGCAAGTGATATTTATATCTATGACCTTTTAACAGATGAGACAAAAAAAATCACGGATGATATATATTCTGATAATGACCCTATGTGGTGCAGCGGAGGAGTTTTATTTACATCGGATAGACCCCTTGATGGAAAATGGGATTATAATTCTTATGCACTCTGGTATTTTAATGATAATGGATTATTTCCTCTGACAAAAAAGATGGGATTTATATATTCCCCGGTTTTTGATGGAGATACACTCATTTATTTCATTTCAACCTATGAGGGTAGTCGTGATATATACAGTTTGAGCCTTGTTTCCAAAAAAATTAAGCATTTGACAAAAACACTGGGTGGAATATACTCTATTTCAATTTCTCAGAATGGAGAAAAACTTGCCGCAGGTGTTTTTAGTAACGGGGGCTGGGATGTTTATTTGTTGAAACATCCTGAGTCGTTAAAAGGCGATACACTTCTTCAAGAAAAGGTATTTGCCCAACGCTTTACCCCTGTCAAGATTGAAAAATACACAGAAGGGAAAAAGGCACCGCTTGAATTTAGCGTTGATGCATTGGGTTCCTTCTTCTATTATGATTCATATTACGGCGCCTATGGAGATATAGAGGTTGCATTAAGTGATGTCCTGGGCAATCACAGAATTTATATATCTGTCAGCGGTTCCAATCAAACATATCCTGATTTTTATATTGAATATCTTTATCTTAAACACTGGATTGACTATGGCGGATATGCATTCAAAACTACTTATGGTGCAATAAGTGATAGTTTACTATATATATTGCCTATAATGGGTGGGGCTTTTACATCAAGGATTCCTCTGGATAAATTTAACCGCATTGAAGCAGGTATTCTTGGATTAAATATATCTCAGCAGGTATATCCCTTATATGGAAACCAGAATTACCCCATTGCTTTATTAAATCTATATGGGTTATTATTTGAGGTTGATTATGTAAAGGATACATCCGTATGGGGTTTTCTTGCTCCAATAAGCGGCACAAGGGGAAGGATTTCTTTAATCCGAAGCGCATCATTTAGTAATAATATGATATCTTTCCAGAATGTTACCTCCGATTGGAGAAATTATTTAAGAATAACATCTGATATGTCTGCTGCAAGCCACCTTTATCTTTCTTTATCATCAGGTGCAGATGCAGGGATGTTTGGGGTTGGTGCCGTCGGAGGTCCCGGCTCTGTCAGAGGATATCCCTATTATTATAAACAGGGAATATACACGGGTTTTGCCAATTTTGAATTCAGATTTCAATTTATTAAAAGGTTTAATATGGGATTTCCTCCACTTGATATAAGGAATGTAAGAGGAAGATTATTCCTGGATATAGGTGATGCGACATATAGCAACATTTCACATTATAAGCCTATAGAGAAAACAAATGGCGAATGGCACTTAAATGGTCCCATTATGGGTATTGGATTTGAGACGGGCTGGAATTTAGGCTTTGCATATTTTAATTTTGATATTGCAAGACAGGTTGATTTATATAGAGTAAAACCAGGTATATATTTTGACTACTGGATAGGATTTCCATTCTAAACTAAAAAAGGCGAGGATAAAACCTCGCCTTTTTATTTTTTCTATTCTTTTATGATACAGGTATACCGTTCAAGGTAACTGTATAAGTTCCCCCTATACCAAATGTAATTTCGACTACATTGCCACTAGCGTCTGTAAGTTTTATTGTGCCACTGTCAATTATTGCTGAACCTGTCATTAATTCAGAAGATATATGCAGAGGGGTTACTGTTTCTATATTCAAGTTATAAGATACCGCATTAGAGTATCCGAAACTTCCATCAATGGTAAATTTACCAGCTGCAGATGCATCACCCGGGTGCCAGGTTGCAATATCAGGAGTAAAGGTCACTGTCCAATCATAGGTCATACTTGCAGAGAGTGTATCATTGGCTGTAATCTTCATTGCAAAATTATTCAAAGATACGGTATAGGTATTTGATACCTTTGATGCACTTATATCTCCATGATAAAGCATTTCAAGATTGGAAGAATTGGTTGAAAATAAAAAATCAAAATTATTATCCGTTCTGTCAGGATTATTAAATGTTACATGCCACGCATAAGGGTCATTGTCAGTCAATGAATCATCATCCGTAATAACTCCCTTCAGTACCATTTTTATACCTAAGGTATCAAAGGAGAATGATATCCCATATTTTCCGCTGACCGTTACGCCATCTCCGTCGGCATCTGTAAGGTTTCCTGTGGTATCCTTTACTCCCTCATTGCCTTTGAATAGACTTCCCGTACCTCCTGGATTAACCATATTTGTGCCCTGATACTGCATCGTGAGAACAAAATTACTTGCTATATCATTGGCTTCTGCTGATGTCATAGTGCTAGTACTTTTCTTGGTACAACCTCCAATAAGAAGCCCAATGATTAGCATTCCTGCTAAAAACTTTTTCATAATACCTCCTTGTTTAATAAGTTAAGTTAATAGTTTACAACAAAAACCATACACCCTGACCGTGATTTGTGTAAAAAAGCATAGGGCATAGAGCAGAATACAACATTTCGTTTTCTTAACCTATTTTTTACCTAAATTGAGCGCCTCTTCTTTTATATCATAGATATATACATAATAGTTGCGGTTGTCAAGAGTTTTTTTTATTTCTTTGAGATTTTTTCAAGATAAGAGGAGATTTGTTATACCGAACTTTACAGGTTAAAATTATATAATTCTTAAATCTATTGATATAACACACTTTTAGTTTGTTTTTCCATCTATCCCGTTATCTTTCTCATTTTTCAGATGCACATCCATCTGTGGGAATGGTATTTCAATCCCGTTATCCTTTAATTTCTTAAATATCAAAAATCGTATTTCACTCTCGTAGAACAACTTTTTCAATGGCTGTGAAATCCAGAATTTCAGTTCAAAGTTTAAGGAACTTTCCCCATAATTATTGAATAACACCATTGGTTCAGGGTGCTCTAAAATGTCTTTCATACCTTTTACTGCATCTAAAAGTGTATTTTTTACATTGTATGGGTCACTCCCATAAGGAACGCCTACAGGCACTCCTACCATCACGAGGTTGTCAGAATGTGTATAATTTATTACACTGTTATTTATAAAAAATGCATTTGGGATAATTAATTCTATATTATTAAATGTTCTGATTGAAGTTGCCCTTAAACCAATTCTTTCAACTCGACCAAGATGATTATTTACCTCAATTACATCGCCCCTTTTTATCGTTCTTTCCCAGAGCAGAATAAATCCACTAACAAAATTGTTTACAATGGATTGCAGCCCAAATCCAATACCAACACCCAATGCACCACCAATGATTTTTAGTGTTGTTAGGTCAATCCCCATAATGGATAGGGAGATTAAACTGCCAATGAATATAATAGTATAAAATGTTGTAATAGCAACGGTATGTGCAATGGTGGTATCATAATTTCCTACACCGGGAAGTTTTTTCTCTAAAAAGTTTTTGAGCCACCCCGCAAATTTTAAGAACACAAAAAAGAAAATGACACCCACAATAATAGAAACAATAGAGATTTTTACCCCTGATATATGGATTATGGGTCTTTGAAGAAAATGGATTACAGACTTTAGAAGATTAAATTCATATAATAAACCAATACTGAACAATAAAGGAAGTAAGACCCATCTGATTGTTTTTCTCGCAGTTGAAACAGGGATAGTTTCTTTAATAATTTGTGCAGTAAAGAGAAATATAAGGAGATATATGCCTGTATGTAGAGAGATTTTTAAGGTAAATGGAGTAAAATATGGAGTTTGAATAGATTTTAGAATGTATACCAAAATTATAACTACAATAGGATATAGAGAAACCATAAGGAGATTCAGGGAGATACCTTTCCCACCTTTGAAATGTTTTTTCCTCAACATCAGGAACGGAAATAAATAAATAATAAAACTTCCTGCAAATATGAGAAAAACTTTTATTAATACAGGAATATATTCGTTCATTCCGATATTTTATACTTTTCTAATAATGCCTTTAATCCATCGGATAATTTTGCTATATCCTCTGATACACTGGATAATTCCTGGATTGATGCAACCTGTTCCTCTATCGCTGCTGACACCTCTTCAGACGAAGCAGCATTCTCCTGGGCTATGGCAGCAATACTTTCGACAGAATCCGTTATCGCCTTTACCTCTTCTTCACCCTGCATATTTACCTTACCTATTTCTTTTACCTTTTCAAGCACCGTTGTAATCTCAGTGGCGATCTGTCTTAAATGTTTTGCAGCACCCATTATTACCTCTCTACTTTTCTGTATCAGGGAACCAGACCTTTCAGTCTGATTAGCAAGGTTCTCAATGGCTCCTCTAATTTCTTCAATGATTCTATTTATTTCGTTAGTGGACTCCTGAGACCTTGATGCCAGATTTCTCACTTCATCTGCAACTACGGCAAATCCTTTCCCATATTCGCCTGCCCTTGCTGCCTCGATGGATGCATTCAAGGCAAGTATATTTGTTCTCTTTGTAATGTTTTCAACAGTCTCAGTAATACCTGTTATCAAAGCAGATTTTTCACTCACAATTTTTACAAGTCCTTGCAATAATTCCACCAGGGCAGATATATCGTCCATATTCTTTGCTGCATCTTCGGCAAATTTGTTGCCCTGCTTGGAAAGTTTCGAGATTTTATCCCCTGTCTCTTCTGTTTCTTTTGCCTTCTGGGCAGATATTGTAACTACTTCAAGGGCTTTTTTTGCCATCCCTACACCTTTTTGAACTTCTTCTGATTGTTTTCCGGAAGATTGAGAGATTTCTTGAATTGTGGACGAGATTTCCTGGGATGAGGCCGTCATTTCTTCCGAAGATGCTGCCAATTCTTCTCCCTGAGATGCAAGTTTTGATGCTACATCTTTAATTTTCGCAACATCTTTTTCATTACTTTCAATGAATTTATTAAATAGTGATGCCAGAGTTCCAATTTCATCTTCACTTTCCACCTCCACCCTTTTGGTTAAATCTCCTTCTCCTTCCACAATCTCCTTCATTCTCTGTTTTATCTTCAGTATGGGGATAGATGCCCATTTAAAAGAAATATAAAGCGTTGCCATTCCAAGAACAATAGAGCCTATCAAGATAAACAGAACAATCATCTTAAATGTATGAAACATTATTTGAAGTTTCCCGGCGTTAACTCCTGTCCTTACAATCCCTATAAAATTCTTCTCACCACCCTCTTCTGAATATACAGGTATATAGATATCAAGAAAATATGAATGGAATTTTTTTATCCATTTGTAAATCCCATTTTTTTTCTTAATATTGTTAATTTCTTCACTATCAATAGGCATTGTATCAATAAGTATTTTTTTTCTTTTTATAATAGTATTACCTGTGGAATTGTATATCTGAATAAATAACACATCTTCGGATTTTATCATTTTATTGAGTGGTAACTGAAGATATGTTGAATCCTCTGTAAATATACCTAATTCCGAAGCATAGGCAAGGTTTTTTGCAGATAAAAGCGATTGACTTACCATAGTTTTCTTAAAATTTTTCGTTACATAATAAAATGACATCGAAAAAAATAGTAGGGCATAGATGAAAAATACTCCTATTATGGGAATTGAAATTCTTGCCTTGAATGTTTTAATCTTTATCATTTAATAACCTCCTTTGCCTTCTTTACAAAATTTTCTTCAAAATTTATGCCAATCCTTTTTGCTGTTTTGAGATTTACGGCAAGGTATCCATCCGGGTGAGATGGTGGAACTTCAGAGAGATTTTTCCCTCCATTTATTATAGATTTTGCCATATTCCCCGCCTTTTTACCAATAGATGTCAAATCAACTACATATCCAGATAAAACACCACCTGTGATGTGTTGAGGCAAAAATCCAATAGCAGGTATCTTTGACTTAAATTCATTCAGTATAATAAGTTTTAATACCATTATATTTGTAACTATAGGGTCTGGTATAAGTAAAATCGCATCAACGCCTTTAAGAAAATGTAAGGCTGAGCCAATATCACCTGGTTGTTTCATCGTAATTTTATCTATTCTCAAGCCATAATTTGCAGCATTCTTTTCAATCCTATTTACAAGAGAAAAACTTTTTGATACATTGAATATGACTCCAATCTTTTTTGCCTCTGGCAGTGCCTGCTTTATATAACTAAGTTGTCTGGATAAATCAGGTATTAAATCAATGCCTGTAATATTAGATTTATTCTTTATTATGCTCTTATCTATAATTCCGCAGTATATGACAGGTGTTTTCTCAACCCATCTGACAGATAGTTTGATTGTTTCTTCACCAATCACTATCAAAACAGTATTTTTGGCATTACTGTAATCCCTGAGTAAAGTGCCTCCCTTCCCTTTATTCTTTTTCAGATTGTGGATATCATCAGGGATTAGCACACTTTTAATACCGCCTACTACCTTTTTTGAAAATGCACTATTATTCCATTCTATCACCACAATCTTGGGATAGAGGGTAATATTTATTATCAATAGTAGAATAATAGTTAAATATCTTTTCATATACTAAAATAATAAGAAAATTCTCTATTTTGTCAAGAATTTTTTTTACAGAAAAAAGGTTGACAATTATAAATAAGTTTTTATTCTATATCCAGGAGGTGATAAAATGATACTTTTATTATTATCTACAATTGCAATATCCTGCCAGACAAAAGATATTGATATGTTCTTTGTAGCAGATTTATCCCGTGAGGCTATGTTGAAAGAAGACCCCTTTTTTAGGGCAGAAATACTTAACAGTAATACCCAGGATAGTACTCATTATACACTTGTATTCAAGATTATATCGGAAGATTATGGAACACTCGTAGAAGGAACATCGGATCCATTTGTATTTAATGCAAATCCGATAAAAATTACAAGCCAAACTATAATGGAAGAAAAATCTGATATAAAGATGCAAGACTATACAATAAATGCGGGGGGAGAAGAATTAAAGCATACTTTGAGGACAACGGGCATTCTGCCTGCCGGGGAATATATCCTTTCGTTATCCATTCTCAATGAAGTTGGGGAAATTGCCCATCAGGAATGCACAATCAATCTAAAAAATCCCGGGAACATAGAGAGTATCTATCCTGGCGTGCCGTTTGGCAATCCTCCACAGATTATATCAACCCGACACCCTGTATTCCAATGGAGTTCAGATGGAGATATATTTAAAATTATTATTTCAAGGGTCATAAGGGATGATATAACCCCGGCAGAGGCAATAGAAGAAAACCCTATTTTTACTGTTAATAATGTGCATGGATATACATTTTATTATCCTGACGATGCACCTGAGCTTGAAGATGGGCTATATGCCTGGCAGATAACTTCGACATCTATCTCCTCATCGGGGGAATTTAAGATAAAAAGCAGGGTTTACTGGTTTCAAGTGCTCACAACTCCATCAGAAATTGTTGAAATTTTAAGGAACTTATTGGGAGAAGGCAATCCCTACATCAAAAATATAGAATCCGAATCCCTTACTCCAACGGGTGCAATTACTCTGGATGGGAGGTTCCTGGGGATAACAGAATTTAAACAAATTATAGATAGCTTAACCATAGACGACATTGAAAAGATTGAATGGAGGCAAAAATGAGATATTTATTGTTTTTTTTCATTCCTTTGTTTATTTATCCTGAAGAAGTCGCAGTTGTGTTAAAGGTAAAAGGAAGTGCCTTATTGAAGAAGGAAAAAGAGGTAAAAACGCTCAAGAAAGGAGATATACTTCAAGTTGGAGATAAAATAGAGGTAAAGAAAAAGGGGCTGGTTATTATAAAATTTCTCGATAAGAAATCCATTGTGCGCATAAAGGAGAATACAGTTATGGAGATTAAACAGGGTGGCAAGGATAAAAAGGTCGCTATTTTTATCGGGGAGATTATCTCCACAATAAAGGGCGAAAATTTTACGGTAGAGACCCCAACATCTGTTGCCGCTGTAAAAGGGACAAGATTCTCAACTGCATTTATTTCTGATACTACAAAGGTAGTTGTGCAGGAAGGTGTGGTAAAATTAAGCAATGACAAAGGCTCAGTAATCATAAAGAAGGATGAAATGGGTATATCCGTCAGAGGAAATCCTCCACAAAAAAAGAAATTGCTAAGGGATATAAATATTGATTTTGAGACACAGGGGAAAAAAATAAAAACCTTGCATATTAAGTTAAAATGACACTTTTCCTGATTTTTTCTGCTTTTACTACAATTTATCCTGAACGAAGTGAGGCAGTTGAAGATTTTTTTATCTGTGGAACATTTGATACCCTTCCTAAAGATAGTATTAAAATTTTCATAAATGGAAAAAGGGTAGAAGGGACTCTGATTTATTCAGGTAAAGTTTTCACATTTATCCCTATTCATACTATAAGAAACGGCAAAAAAAATGTGTTTATAATGGCGGGCGTAGATACAATTTCTCAGTGGGTATGTAAAGTGAAAAAACAGAGGAAAACACCCATTTTTTCAGGAAATTTCTATACAGGAACTTACACATATCTTAATGATAACCCTTCAGATACGACTATTTCCCCATTTAATTCTTACATAGGTTTGAATCTAACAGCATTTTCAAAGTTCACTTTTAAGGACTATTCCTCCACAAAGGGATTTAATAACAGAATTTCATTGGGGTATCAAGATAGCCTCTTTAAGATAAATGGGTTATATATCAATCCAAAGTTTTCTTCACTCCTTCTTGGGGGAATATATATGAATGGAATTGACCTTTCCATTGGGAAAAATAAGGGAGTTTCATTTGTTATTTCTCGAAAAAAGGGGATAAGCAAAAACTCGTATATATTTGGGGTTAATACCTATCTTATGAGAAATACATTCAAGTCTGCTTTTGGAATCGCCCGAATTCTTGATGATACAAGTATTACATTACCATCGGACAATCTCATATTTGGAGCAGGATTGACGGGTGTATTTTTAGGTTATAGCACAAATTTTTCTTCTGCTTTAAGTTTTTACACAAGGGATATTTACGGAGAAGCACTAATGGATAGTATCCAGTCCCTTAAATGGATTTTCTACGCAAATAAAACTACCGTTCCCTTAAACCCTCTTGGATTAACATCCGGGGCAATTGATTTCAAAATACATAAGGGATTTCGTTATATAAGGTTCACAAGAATAGGATATTCTTTTGTAAACAATGGGATATCAGGTATAATTAACGATAGGATTTCTTTTACATACAGAGACAGAATACATCTTAACAATAGATTAAATCTTTTTGGAGGATATAATTTTTGGAGAAACAATCTTTCTCATCTCAATGCCCAAACAAGAAGATATTATGCATATAATGGAGGCATCAATATCTATGGCGGGAGGTTTGAATACCAGTATTCTTACACAAAAGCAGGGGATGAAAAAACCCCTGGCTTCAGGTATACTGTGAAGACGCCCATTCTGAAATTTATTGGGGGCAGTTTTGATATGAGGAAATTTGCCAGATTATCTGATATAGATTATAACATATTTCTTCAAAATCTACCGTTTTCTCTGAGCAGTAAAATCTACTGGCATAAAATTTCCTCAAATTTCTGGTATGGGAGTGAGATTATTTTCCAGAGAGAGTTTATTAAAATGGGCATAAACATTGAGGAAGGTTCAAATAGCAGGAGTTTGAGATTAGAGAGCGGTGTAAACTTTGGTCCATTCGTTGCTAATCTGGTATATTCAATAAGATATTTTAATTCTTCGGATATACCGTATAATTATTTAAGGTTTAATATTCAATATTACCAGGGGTTTAAATATTGATTAACATTAAATCTGATTGGGAAATAGAACTGTTGAGAAAGGCAAATAGGATTGATGCCGAGGTGCTTCAGATATTGAAGGCACATTGTATTCCGGGTATAACAACAGGAGAACTTGACAGGATTGCAGAGGAAGAGATTAAAAAGAGAGGGGCTTTACCCGGATTTAAGGGATATTATGGCTATCCTGCAACACTCTGTGCATCGATAAATGATATAATCATCCATGGCATCCCTGGAAAGAGAAAATTAAAAGAGGGTGATATTATATCCCTTGACCTCGGAACTATATATGAAGGTTACTATGGAGATGCCGCTATCACTGTTGCGGTAGGACAAATTTCCAAAGAGGCTCAGAAATTAATGGAGGTTACAGAAAAATCTTTGCATAAAGGTATTGATGCCGCTTTGCCCGGAAATAGAGTAGGCAATATTTCAAATGCTGTTCAAAGATTTGTTGAATCTAATGGATTTTCTGTTATCAGAGAATTCACAGGACACGGTATAGGAGCAAAGCTCCACGAACAGCCCGCTGTGCCAAATTTTGGGAATAAAGGCACAGGGCCTATATT
>WFRC01000380.1 GCA_015486685.1 Caldifarciminota bacterium | reverse complement strand
TCAGGAAAAACAAAAAACACCACACTTAAAAACCTATTTCCTGAACCATTCCGATTCAACACATAATGGCAATGCTTTTTCTCCTCATTTTATCGTGGGATACAATAAGGACTGAGCATTTTACCATATTTTACCCTGATACAGGCTATCGGCAGTGTGCCCTTCAGGAAGGTGCCATTCTTGAATATTACTATCCAGATATTACGGAATTTGCTCATAATAAACCTAAAAGAACCGTGGTATATATAGAAGATATAGGCGGAGCAAGTAATGGATTCGCTCTTCCCTTTGTAAATGGAGTGCATATATTCTCCTATATACCATATCCTAACCCCCAATTTGGGAGTATGTCATCCTGGTGGAGGCTTGTTTCTATACACGAATTTACCCATATTGCGAATATGACATCTACAAAAGGGATAAATGCATATATCAGGGCTTTATCAGGCAAAATATTTCAACCAAATTCCTTTCTTCCTACATGGATTGCAGAATCCTACACTGTATATTCAGAATCAAGACAATTCCCGTATGAAGGAAGATTAAACGAGGGATTCTTTGATGCTTATGGAAAAGCCTCTGCACGGGATAACAGGTTTCCATCACTTCCAGATATCACTTATGCAACCAATGAATTTCCATATTATTCAACCCCATATTTATGGGGAGGACTGCTTACAAAATACAGGGCAAAAAAATATGGAGATAAATCTGTTTCAGATTGGGCAGATAATATCGCTGAAATACTACCCTTAATTTTTATGCCCGGGCTGGAACTGGAATTTACTTATTGGATGAGTTATAATGTAGGGATAAAATCCACATATAGATCGCTTCAGATGGAACTCAAAAGAGAGATAAAAGATGAGGATATTTCCCAGAAATCAAAAATCCTGTATTCCGGAGGGGATTTTCTCTCTTTTCTCAATTATGATAACGGTTTTCTGTATTTCGTAAGACACAGAATATTCAAATCAGATGTATATACTACCACAGGTTTTGATGAAATTGTAAAACTTAATATAGATGACGGGAATACAACTGTAATGGTAAGAGAGCCTATGCTTGCGCCATTTCCATTCAGGGTATATAATGGAAAAATCTACTATGCCAGAGGTAATTTAAGAAAAGGGGCAAAGAATATATCTCAGAGTGGATTTAAGATTGTAAACGATATTTATGTATATGACACAAATACCGGAGAAAGAAAAAAAATATATTCAGATGATGGCACATTAAAGTCTTTTGATATTTTGGAGGATGGTAGTATACTTGTAGCAAAACAAAAGGGATGGCGAGGTGGCAAAATAGAGTTGATAAAAGATGGTGAGAAAATACCTATTTTTGAATCTAATAAAATTGTGCCTCTGGATGTAGTCGCAAATTCAGGCAAGATAACTGCCATAATGCACAATGAAGATAAGGGAAATAATATCGTTATATTAGGAAAAGATACAGTTAAGATAGAAACACCTTATGCAAAAAATGGAATTCATACCTATGGAGATACAATCTTGTTTTCTTCCAATAGAAATAGGAAATGGGAAGGATATATCTGGGAAAATAAAACTTTAACAAGAATAACTGACCTCCCATTTTGCTCATATCCTGTTTTTGCAAATAATAAAATATATTTTATTGGTTTAACCTCTAAGGGCGAAACAATAGAAGAAACAGATACAAATTTTTCAGATAATATTTCACAACTAAAAAATCTGTCAGAGCCATTATTGCCTTCATTTAAGGATTTAACATATTCAACAAAAGGACATCTGGATAATTTCAGGTACCTTCTCTGGGACCCTGTGCTCCGTTTGCCCATACCCTATTTTGATGGCAATAGCTGGAATCTTCTTATGTTTGTTTTCGGACTGGATGCATCTACATCAAGGGCATTAATATGGTCATTTAATTATAGCGCAGGCGCAGGTTTAACAAATTATCTTATTAATTATTTTACTTCCAGCATAACGCCTTTCTATATAGATATTGAAGTCAGAAAGGCTTATGATTATTATTGGGCTTCCTCAAATATTTCTTATCCCCTGTATATTACAACTAATAATGGGTTAAAGGGAATATATCTTTATTTTTCAGGAAATCATTTAACATCTTCGAACTCTCTCAGAACACCATTAGTTTTTTATACCACATTCCGCTTTGGTGATGCCAATAAAGATTTCTATCTCACCCCATCTATTGAGTATGAATCAAAAAAACTAAGAAGTAGTATTCAGCGAGAGAGGTATTATCTCTGTGCAAATGGACAAATTTCTCATCCTGATTTTTCTATCCATCTTTCAGGCACAGGTACCTATGTAAAAAATAACTCCGATTCTCTAAAATTATTACCTATAAGCGGTAGTTCAAAAATGATGCGGATGGGAGGAAAAACAAAAATAGAGTTAAATTATCAATTGTTTAAGATAAGGAAAGGATTATGGATTCCGTCTATATACCTTGATGGGCTCTGGTTCAAGCCATTCGGAGAGGTGATATATTCTCCGGAATGGAATAAGCCTATTTCTACAATAGGAGCACTATTATCCCTTGAAACATCTGCATTCTTTTACTTAAATATATTGCCTTCAATTGGAATTTCATACAGAATAGACGAGGGCAAATTTTATCTTTTGTGGTCTATAACAGGTACAATAAATTCTAAAAAACTGGGGATTAAAAACAAATTTTGTTTTCCCGCTGTGAAAAATAAGCAGGTATTTGAAATGAGCAATTACCACAACCAGAATACACCTTTTAACTTTTCTGAATAGTTTTGCAAGTTTGCAATCCCCGTCCTCAATCTCAGAATGTTATAGTGCCAATGAGCCCATTGGGTCCCAGGGGGGTAAAACAACGGGTTTTTTCCCAAGAAGTTTTACAATCTTCTGAGGAATATGTTTTTTATTTATTACCACCTGATAAAGAAATTCGCTGAACCATTTATCACTCATCACAAAATATCCCTTTTCTCCTACATCTTCTCCCCAACTATTTTCCACCTTCCAGCGTAGCGGTTTTCCATCCAGAAGATTTACGCCTGTGAATACCATTGCATGGGTCAATTTACTCTCTCCATAGTCAAGTCTTTTACCCTTATCCCACATAAAATCTGTTCCAAAAATAAGATGATAATCAAAAAGATTAGCATCCATTATCCCCTTTTTTCTATCGGAAAATTTACCTACATCACATCCAAACCATACAGGTTCATTATCCCTTAATTGTTTTGCTGCCAATTTTTTCAGGGTATCAATGGGAAGATTAAGATAGAGCACATCTTTGCCACCTTTGACATTGCCAAGATATTTGACCGTATAAGTCTGATTATATACTTTATCTTCCATCGGAGCGTTTATCAGACTTACATAATTTCTCAGGTCAAGCCCAATAAACTTTTGATAAAACTCCTGTGGTGTAATATCTCTGTATCTATGAAATTTGCTATCCTTATCCCTATATTCAAAGTCAAATCTTTCAGGTGGAATCCCGAAATTTATAGCAAGAAATTTATATATATCTTTCAACATATCATCCTTCTTGCTTCTTATACTCGCAATGCTATTATGTTTTTTTCTCATCTCTCTGAGGATTGAGGCATATTCTCTAAGTTTCAGGGTAAGCAGTCTATTCAACATAGCCGAGTTACTACTATTATATGTTTCAGGATATACACTTTTGGGAACAATGCCATATTTTTCAACAAGATTTATAAACATATCCCACTGCCCGCCATCATTAACAGGTGCACCTAAAAGCCACATAACAATTCTACTTTTTATATCTTCGTCAATTGTATCTATTATATTTTCAAGAAAATAATTTGATTTTTCCAGTTTGTCAAAGAAAAAAGGATAACTCTGGGATAGTTCAAATTCCCGAAGATTCAATTTTCTCATAAGATATATTCTCAAGGTATTTGTCCCGGCAAAAATCCAGCACCTTCCACTTTTTTTCTGAGCGGTAATTTTGGCAGTTTTTATTTCATTAGAGAATGTAAAATCCATATTTATCAGACTGTCTCTGTTCATTGCTACATCGTTCACAGATACATTTGTAATAGCATCCATCATAATCCTGTTATGTGGGTCTTTATTAAATTCTTCCTTAAATTTATTATACATAGTTTTCGTAATATATTCCTTTATTGTTTTAGCCATTTCATCTCCTTTTTCCTCTTAATATATATAATTAAAAAACAAAGTCAAGAGCCAATATTTTGCCTTCTCCCAAAAAATGGTGGGCAGTCTGAGGAATTTAAAGATTGCAAAATGGAAAAAAGATGATTATCTTTATGTAATTATTTAATAAATGGAGGTTTGAATGAGTTCTATTACTAAATTGGGCATTCTTGTTTCCGGAAGGGGCTCTAATATGGAGGCAATACTTAAAAATATTGAAGACGGAAAATTAGATGCAAAGGTTGTAATTGTATTAAGTGATAATTCCGATGCCCCTGCCCTTGAAAAGGCAAAAAAATATGGGGTTGATGCTCGATATATACATCCAGGAGAAAAGAAAACAGTTCTCATTGGAACAGCAGAACAGGAGTATATAAAGACATTAAAAGAGAAAGAAGTTGACTATGTATTGTTAGCAGGTTTTATGAGGGTAATAAAAAAGGCATTCATTCAGGCCTTTCCAATGAAAATTTTGAACATACATCCCGCATTATTGCCTT
>WFRC01000379.1 GCA_015486685.1 Caldifarciminota bacterium | reverse complement strand
GTTTTACCACCCATCCTGTGAGGTTGCTTCGTCGCTACGCTCCTCGCAATGACGATGCTCTCGGCTGTCTTTATCCTCTTACCCATTACCGTTTCTTTCTTGTCTTCTCTTTTCCCTATATACTCGCTACTCATCCCTCGCTACTGCTTTTTCCACTCATCAACTCATCCACATTTCACGCTTTACGCCTCACGCTTCACGGTCTTTTTTCCTCTTCCTACTTCTCACTTCCCACTTCTATAGCGGTATATTCCCATGTTTTTTCGGTGGTAATTTGTCCTGCTTGTTCTCAAGCATCTTCAATGCCCATATAATTTTTTTCCTTGTTTCCTTTGGCTCAATCACATCATCCAGATATCCATAGGAGGCTGCAACATAGGGATTCGCAAATTTATCTTTATATTCCTGGATTAATTTCTCTCTTAACTCCTGAGGATTTTCTGCCTCTTTTAATGCCCTTCTATACACAATATTTACTGCACCTTCCGAACCCATAACGGCAACCTCTGCTGAGGGCCACGCAAAGTTTATATCCCCTCTAACTTCCTTTGAGGATAAAACGCAGTATGCACCTCCATAGGATTTTCTGGTTACCACAGTAATCTTTGGCACTGTTGCCTCACTATATGCATAGAGTAATTTTGCCCCGTGTTTTATGATTCCACCGTGTTCTTGAGCCATACCTGGCATAAATCCGGGGACATCTTCAAATGTAACAATAGGAATATTAAATGCATCGCAAAATCTGATAAATCTTGCCGCCTTTACAGAAGAATGTATATTAAGCACACCTGCAAGCACCATTGGCTGTTGTGCTATTATACCCGCCACTTTCCCATCAAATCTACTGAATCCCACAATGATATTCTGCCCAAAATCTTTGTGTACCTCTAAAAAACTGCCCTTATCAACAACTGTATTTATCACCTGTTTCATATCATAAGGTTGATTGGGATTATCAGGAATGATGGATTGAAGTATCTCATCCTCTCTATCTGGAGGGTCATCAATCTTTTTCACAGGTGGGTCATCAAGGTTATTCAGGGGAATATACTCAAAAAGTTTTCTAATCCCGTTCAAACAGCCTTCATCGTTTTTGGAAATAAAATGTGCAACACCAGACTCTTTTGTATGAACCTCTGCCCCACCGAGTTCGTTGAATGTAACATCTTCGTGTGTCACTGTCTTTACTACATCAGGACCTGTAATAAACATATAACTTGTATCTTTTACCATAAATATAAAATCTGTCATTGCCGGCGAATATACTGCACCACCTGCTGCTGGTCCCATTATCGCTGAAATTTGAGGGATTACCCCTGATGCCTGAACATTCCTCCAGAACACCTCTGCATAACCTGCAAGACTGACAACCCCCTCCTGTATCCTTGCGCCACCGGAATCGTTAAGTCCAATCACAGGAATACCCACCTTCATAGCGGTATCCATAATTTTCATAATCTTTTCTGCATGTGCATAAGAAAGTGTACCGCCAAATACTGTAAAATCCTGAGCAAATACGAATGTAGGTCTCCCATCTATTTCCCCATAACCTGTTACCACACTATCACCTGGTATCTTTTTTTTCTCCATCCCAAAATCATAACACCTGTGTGTCACGAATTTGTCAAATTCTACAAATGAACCGGGGTCAAGCAAAATATCCAACCTTTCCCTGGCAGTTAATTTACCCTTTTGATGTTGTTTCTCTATCTTCTCCTTTCCACCGCCTTCTTCGGCTTCCTTTTTTAATCTTCTTAATTCTTCAATCTTTTCTTTAGTTCCCATTTTCTTCCCTCTCAATCTTTTCTTTTATCCAATCTATCGTTTCAGTCGTAGGTGTTCCAGGCCCAAATAATTTAGCTACACCCATCTTTTCAAGTGCCTGTATATCATCTACTGGCATAATCCCTCCACCAAATACAGGAATATCTTCTCTTCCCTCCTCTTTTAATATTCTCAAAATTTTCGGAAATATTGTCATATGTGCACCAGAAAGTATACTTACCCCTATCAAATCCACATCCTCCTGAATGGCAGATGCAACTATCTGCTCGGGTGTTTGGTGTAGTCCTGTATATATCACTTCATAACCCGCATCCCTTAATGCCCTTGCAATCACCTTTACACCTCTATCGTGTCCATCAAGTCCTGCCTTTGCCACCAATATTCTCAATTTATGTTTTTCCATCTATCCTCCTATGTTCAAAAAAATGATGCATATTGTATATAAAATTCCAAATCCAAAATTTTCGTTAAGCGTAAATCGTAATTCGTCATTGGTCATTCGTTATTGGTTATTTGTCATTCGTCATTGGTCCTAAATCCTTTCTTACCGTTAGCTGTCAGCTGTAAGCGGTTAGCGGTAAGCTATCAGCAGTGAGCGTATTATCGGCTGTAAGCAGTAAGCAGTCAGCTGTTTTTTCACTTTTCACTTATTTACCTCACCTCCTGTGAGGTTGCTTCGTCGCTACGCTCCTCGCAATGACAGAAAAAAGAGTGTCATTGCAAGTGCATCTCCTTGCTGGTAGTTTTGTGAAACAATCTCTCTGTTTCGTTTATTTTTGCCAATGGCTAACTGCCATCGGCTGTCTTTTTCATTTCACCCTCTCTTAATCCCTCCCATCAAGGGAGGGAAATAAAGAGGAAGATACCTATTTGGTGGACGCAACGGCACGGTCGTTGCACTCCAGAATTTCGTTTATTTCGTTGTAAGACCCTTCGCACAGCTCAGGGTGACAAAAAAGGCTGTCATTGCGAGGCTCAATTTATTGAGCCGTGGCAATCTCACAGGATGGGTGGTGAGAATAATCACGAATCACCATCACGAGCACGTTTGTTAATTCTTTACTCATTCACCTATTACCTCTTACCGTTTCTTTCAACCAATCAGACTAATCGGACTAATTAGACAAATTAGACTAATTGGACTATTCTTTACCTCAACCTT
>WFRC01000378.1 GCA_015486685.1 Caldifarciminota bacterium | reverse complement strand
GTGTAATAACGCCGCAGGCAAATTACTATACTTTTCATTTTGCACTTTTCAATCTTCATTTTCCTATCGCCTGCTTTGCTGTTGGTCAATCTTTCCTCTTCCTTAATGCATAAATTTTCAAAAAAATCAAGAAATTTTAGATAAATTTGCTCCAAATCTTGCTTTTTTCTGTAGATTCCAAAAAAAAAATTGATTTTTTCTTAATTTCTTATTATATTTGTTAAGGAATATGGAACAAATAATTGCGGAGAACTTAGCAAAGAACTGGGCATTGATACTCTTTAGGTTATAAGAGAATATTATGAAATTTCAATTTTAAGATGGACTTCTCTTTTTAAAATAAAGGAATTAGAAGGAAAAGTTGAAAGTTTGTGACTATGGCGCCCACAAATACTATCATAACTGACCCGTAGGTTCTGAATCTTAACTTTCCCAAATTTCATTAACCGTTTAGTAAAAAAATGTAAGGCCTGCACTTATTTCCATATCATTAGCACTTATTTTCATATCATTAGAAGATGTTTCATTGGATATTGGTATATCCATCTCATAGAAGAATTCTAACGAAATACCAATATTTTTTGATAATAAATATATTAATCCCATTTTTAAGCGATTTGCAATAAGTGAAGATGAATATGTGTAATATACGCTGGTGTCAGACTTTATAGACATCTGGATACTAAACCCTACATATTTATAATTTGTCCCTTTCGTTGTTTTAATCTGTTTTTCACCAAAGAAGTATATCAGAGAAGGTCCCATACCATAATAACGAGAGTTGAAAGATAATGTATCTATTTTACTGTTCCAGCCATAAGTGGAAAATTCTCCTCCAACAGCAAGTTTAGGAACTATAAAATATGCAATGGAAATATATGCATTATACTTTTTACCTCGCCAATTAGTAGAGTAATCTTGCCAATTAGTAGAGTAGTTATGTACTGAAAAATTTAACCTGGCAGATATTATTTTACTACCTTTATCAATAGGAGATGCTTGAGAAAATACAATACCTCCTCCTACATTAGTTGCTGTACCAGATTCGCCAATTCTGTATTTAGAGGTGGGGTCTACAACACCTCCTTCTACATTAGTTGCTGTACCCCCTGCAATCCATCCTTTATTTATACTGCCTTTTTTGCCTGCTGTTTTTTTCACCTTTACCACAAAGTATTTACCATTATTATTGAATACACCTATATTTCCTTGAAAGTCTTTTGCCTCAATGGAATACAAAAGCGATTTTGGTTTTACATATTTCGCAGGAATTATACCTGCATACTCTGATTTTTCTGTTAACCGCATATTAACCTTCCTTAAAACTTTGTCTTTACCCTTAAAAAGTATGTATGCCTCTTTAACACCAAGATTATCCTTTATATATGCATTTATCTGGAGTGATTTTCCTGAAATTGCATATAAAACAGGTTTATGAGTGATTACAGGAGGCACCTTGTCTACCATTACTCCACCTGTTTTTGCAAAATCGCCTTCTGCAAATGCCTTTTTCTTTTCCAATACTTCACATACAGCACCCTCTTGCTGGACAGATTTTATTCTAACCTTTCCAATAACCTCTTCATTCCTGAATATAACCTTTCCTGCCTTATTTTTTACGACACCCGTTATGCGAACTACATTGAATACATCTCCAACATTTAAGCCAAAATTTTTACCTACATCCAGAACAGGATTTTCGCCAAGAAACCCCACAATCTCAGGGATTATGGGAATCTTTTTTTCTATGTCTTTTACAATTTTTCGAGCAACATTAGGAAATTCATGCGAGTTTTTTGCTTCCACAGGGCCAATTTCAAATACAATACTTCCTAATGTAACATCTACTGCCCTGACAGAAATCAAATAACTCCCTCCAACCTTTGAAATACTACCTATCAGGATTTTATCTGCCCCTAATATTCTACCTACCTGTGCTGTGCATTCTGTAGATGTACATCCCGACAATTGTAATGCCTGTTCCTTAAATACTTTTTCAATATCAGACCTTTCAATATTTACTATTTTTTCAGAATTAGTAAGTTCAGATGATAATGACATCAAAAATGCTGTGGCAACTTCATTAGATGTATTTATGGGTTTTATAGAAAATATTGCCATCCTTTGCTTCTCAAATCCCGAAAGAGAAACCCCAACGAAAATTAAAAATATGAAAAATCTCTTTAACATCCTACCTCCTTTTTTATTTGTATTTTTTTCACATCATAAAACCTCGTTATGGAATAATATTCCTTCATACATTTTAATATAAAAAAAAATCTTTTCCCCTGTCAAGGGCTTCTTGAGATTTTTATATTCATTCATTTTTCTGCTGTTTTTCTGATATGTTCAATCAATCCACCATCTTTGAGGATTTCCATTACCTTTTCAGGATAAGGTGAGAATCTGAATATTCCCTTTTTTGTGTGGATTTCTCCTTTCCCGATATCTATTCCAATCTCCTCTCCATCTTCAATGGCATCCACTGCCTCAGGTGAAGTAATGGCGAATAACCCCTGATTTATTGCATTCCTGAAGTATATGCGGGAGAATGATTTTGCAATAACAGCCTTCACCCCTGCATATTTCAATGATGTGGCTGCCTGCTCTCGAGATGAGCCCATTCCAAAATTTTTCCCTGCTACCACAATATCTCCTTCCTTCACATTCTTCGCAAATGTTGGGTCTAAATCCTCCATTGCATGCTTTGCCATCTCTTCAGGAGAAAGGATTTGATATGTGTATTTCCCCGGATAGATAACATCTGTATTTATATCATCACCAAATTTCCATACCTTCCCCTTTATAATCACGAATACCTCCTTTACTAGATAATGCGGAATGCGGAATTCAGAATACGGAAGTATCTCATGCCAGATTTTTCCAATATTCCACCATTCCAATACTCCGTTATTCCTTCCTTTATCGGGGCTGGGAAGCCCCTCCTACAATTTCTCTCGGATCTGTTATAACCCCTTTTATTGCTGATGCGGCAACTGTAGCAGGAGAAGCAAGATAGATAAAACTTTCAGGATTTCCCATTCTTCCTTTGAAGTTTCTGTTTGCTGTGGACAGACAGGTTTCTCCATCTGCAAGTATGCCTT
>WFRC01000377.1 GCA_015486685.1 Caldifarciminota bacterium | reverse complement strand
ATCACCTGGCCTGCCTTAGGTAAAAAAGAAAATCTCCGTCCCCGAAAGATAGGATATGTTTTTCAAACTGTTAGTTTGGTTGCATCCTTAACTGCACTTGAGAATGTTGAACTACCTCTTTTGCTTATGGGCACTTCTCCATCTGAAGCACAGGATGCTGCTTTTGAAACACTTAAACGAGTTGGATTGGAATCAATTGCATATAAATTACCTGAGGAACTCTCGGGAGGGCAGGCTCAGCGTGTAGCAGTAGCCCGTGCTTTAACCTCGCACCCAAAAATGATTCTTGCAGATGAACCCACAGGACAATTAGACCATCCTACTGCTCAACACCTATTTGATGTCTTACTTGAGTATCTTGAATCAACAGATATGGCGCTTGTTGTGGCAACCCATGATAATTTAATTGCAGATAGAATGAAAACAATATGGTATATTGAATATGGAAAGTTAGAGGTGGAAAAATGAATATTATGTTAAAATGGATTAAAGGTATATTTACCTATCGTTCTGCAAGGCTTATAGGAGCAATGATAGGAGTAGGTTTAACAATTACTTTGCTTGCATCACTGGGAACATTTCTGGTCTCAAGTTCTTCCACCCTTACGAAGAGGGCAATATCGGATATTCCGGTAGACTGGCAGGTATTGCTTACCTCAAATGCTGATAAACAAAAGGTCAAAGATGCTATTGCCAAAACGACATCCTATACTAAATTAGAGGAAGTAGGTTATGCAGATGTAGGTGGTTTTACTGCAATCACAGGGAAAACTGTTCAGACAACAGGTCCCGGAAAGGTACTTGGAATAAGTTCTAATTATCGTTCTAATTTTCCACAAGAACTCCGACAACTTACAGGTTCAAAGCAAGGGATATTGGTCTTTCAGCAAACAGCAGCAAATCTTCATATAAAAGAGGGGGATATTGTTACAATTAAAAGATTGGGATTACCGCCTGCCCAGGTAAAGGTTGACGGAGTGGTTGATTTACCCTATGCAAATTCATTATTCCAGGCAATAGGTGTCCCACCAGGCGCAGCCCCGATTGCACCACCGGACAATGTTCTCTTAATCCCGCTCAATAAGTGGCATAAAATATTTGACCCACAGGCTAAAATTCGCCCTGATGCTGTCCATACACAATTTCATATAGAAATATCACACAATTTACCGACAGACCCCACATCTGCATATACTTATGTGAAACATTTATCAAATAATCTTGAAGCAAGGATTGCGGGGAGTGGAATTGTAGGGAATAATATTGGGGTTAGACTTTCAGCAGTGCGTGGAGATGCACTTTATGCCCGTATATTATTCCTGTTTTTGGGTCTGCCAGGAGCTATCCTCGCAATTCTGCTTACGATATCCATTGCTGTATCAGGTAAGGAACATCGGCAGCATGAGCAGGTTCTTTTGAGAACACGGGGAGGTTCCATTAGACAAATTCTCGGATTTGAGTCAATGGAGGCTTTAATTGTTGGAATTGGAGGTGTAATAATAGGCATTGGATTTACATATTTAACAGGAAAAACCATTGCACCGTCTTCTATCATTGCAAGTAAAGCAAACTTGCTATGGGTAATTAGTTCTGCTATTGTAGGATTGATTTTGGCTATGAGTGCTATAATGTATCCAGCCTGGAGGCAGGCAAAACTTAATACTGTATTATCATCACGGGTATTGGTAAGAACTGGGAATGAACCTTTGTGGGAAAAAATATATCTTGATTTTATTCTTCTTGCAGTAGCATTCTTTGTGTTGTGGAGAACAACAAGTATGGGGTATCAGGTGGTTCTGGCACCGGAAGGAGTACCCCAGGTATCAGTCCATTATGAGGCATTTATTGCGCCTTTCTGTTTATGGTTAGGAGGTGTCTTATTAGCCATTAGATTCTGGGAATTTAGTCTTAAGAAATATTACCGTAAATTAGCAAACTTTTTGAAACCAATTGCAAAAAACCTATCAGGTATTGTTGCATCATCAATCTCTCGACAAAGGGTTCTTTTAACCCGAGGCATTGTTTTGGTCGCACTTGCGATATCCTTTGCTGTTTCCACTGCCATTTTTAATACAACATATAATGCGCAGTCACGGGTAGATGCTGAACTTACGAATGGCGCTGATGTAGCAGTAAAAGGGTTAACAAAATTCCCCTTAAATAGCAAATTAGAAGGATTAAAGAGTATCAAGGGTGTTTATGCCATACAGCCTATGATACATAGGTTTGCATATGTGGGGAATGATTTGCAGGATATTTATGGGATTGACCCCAATCATATAGGAGAAGCAACAAATATGTCGGATGCCTATTTTGCAAATGGTAACGCAAAGGCTGCGTTATCCACACTTGCAAAAAACCCGAATGGAATAATTGTTTCAGAAGAGACCCGACGGGATTTTCAACTTCATCCGGGTGACAGATTGAATATCCGCTTGCAGTTTGCGAGTGACCACAAATACCATATTGTTCCATTCAAATTTGTAGGTGTTTCACGAGAATTCCCTACTGCACCAAAGGATTCATATTTGATTGCCAATGCGAGTTATATTGAAAAAATGACGGGAAACAATGCAAAAGAGATAATATTAATAAAGGTGCAGAAAAACAGTAGCCTTATGGAAGTTACAAAAAAAGTAAAGAATGTTGTATCTTCAATCCCGGGGGCAAAGGTTACGGATATTGGTTCCATACAAAAGGTCATAAGTTCTAGTTTGACTTCCGTGGACCTTCATGGTTTAACGCGATTAGAATTAATCTTTGCCGTATTACTGGTAATGGGAGCAACGGGACTAATACTCGGGCTTGGCTTAAATGAAAGAAGGAGAAACTTCGCCATCCTTGACGCATTAGGAGCAAAAAGTAATCAACTTGGGGCATTTATCTGGAGCGAAGGACTCCTACTCCTTATAGGGGGCATTATAATTGGAACGCTCCTTGGCTTTGGTATAGCACAAACTCTGGTGAAGGTGTTAAAGGGAGTTTTTGACCCTCCTCCTCAGCATATTATTGTTCCATGGATTTATTTAGGGATATTAGTCATATCTGCTATTTTTTCTACAGTTGTGGCTGTGCTGGGAATGAAGATAATATCCCATAAACCCGTTGTAGAAGAACTTAAGAAGATTTAAACCTGAATAAATATTTTTTGCAAATTTGAAAAGTATGAGTATAATTATGCGATAAGGAGTGATATAAAAATGATAAAAAGGCAAAAGTCTTTAAAACCAAAAATTTCGGTTATTATACCTGCTCATAATGAGGAGAACTATATTGAATCCTGCATAAAATCTGTAAAATCGCAAAGTTTCAAGAATTATGAAATAATAGTAGTTGACAACGGTAGTAATGATAACACTTCAAAAATCGCGGCAAATCTTGGTGTCAAAGTAGTTTTTGAACCAACAATAGGACTAACAATGGCAAGAGAAAAGGGTAGAAAAGTAGCAAGGGGAGAATTACTTGTTTATATTGATGCCGATACTATTATACCACCTTCATATCTTTCAAGAATTTTTATGTTTTTTGTGTCTCGCAAAGATGTGGTAGCAGCGAGTAACCCTTTTCTTTTCTATGATGGAGATTGGAGAATTAATACATTTACAAAAATTTTTTTTAGAAATTTCCTGCCAATATACAATAGCATACTTAAAATAGTGAATTGTCCAAAAATCATTTTGGGTGGAAACTTTGCTGTCAGGGCTAAAAATCTTGAAAACATTGGAGGTTTTAATAAAAATATAAAATTTTATGGCGAAGACACAGATATTTCAAAAAGAATTTCAAAAGAAGGTAATATTGCTTTTATAAATGACTTATATACATTTACTTCTGCACGAAGATACAATCAGGAGGGAATCATCGTCACCCTTTTTAAGTATTTTACTAACTATTTTTCTATGCTTATTCTTAATAAACCTATATTATTTTCTAATTCCAGGGTGCTATCTAAAACAAATAATATAATCTATAAAACAGAGTCTTCCGATAAAGTTGTGTCCCTTACTTTTGACGATGGACCTAATCCTAAATATACTAAACAGGTCCTGGATATTTTAAGGGAGGAAAACATTAGAGGAACATTCTTCTTAATTGGCAAAAATGTTGAGGTATATCCTGAAGTTGCGATAGATATAGTAAAACAAGGACATTTTATTGGTAATCACAGTTATACCCACCAATGGTTATTACCCCTTAAAACCAGAAAAACATTATTTAAGGAAGTTAAAAAAACTGAAGAAGTAATTTACAATACAACTGGAATGCGGACGCAATTATTCAGACCACCTCATGGTATAATAACACCATGGATGTTTTATACCTTAAATGAGATGGGATACAAGGTAGTTAAGTGGGATAATATGACAACGGATTATATCACTAAAACAAAGCCTGAAAGAATTGCTCGAAAGATAGTTTCAAATGTTAAACCAGGTTCAATCATCGTTTTACACGATGGGTTAAACTTAGATTATAGGGCTAATAGAGAAAATGCAATAGAGGCATTGAAAATTATTGTAAAGGAGTTAAAGGAAAGGGGATATAAGTTCAGTTCGTTAAATGAGATAAAAAATGATTAATTTTTTAATTAACACCATTGGCAGTTTAGGATACCTGGGAATTTTCATCTTAATGTTTCTTGAAAGTTCCTTTTTCCCCTTTCCGAGCGAAGTTGTTATACCTCCTGCCGGATATCTGGCTTATAAGGGCGAAATGAATCTTTATTTGGTTATCTTCTACGGAATTTTCGGAAGTTATATGGGGGCATTATTTAACTATTTTTTAGCAAGAAAATATGGAAGAAAGTTTTTGATTAAATATGGCAGGTATTTTTTCATCAGTCCTGCAAGACTCAAGAAATTGGAAATTTTCTTTGGGAGACATGGGCATATTTCCACATTTAACGGAAGACTAATCCCAGGAATAAGACAATACATTTCTTTACCAGCAGGGCTTGCGAAAATGAATATAGGGATATTTTCTCTTTACACAATATTGGGTGCAGGAATCTGGGTTGTAATCCTTACACTGCTCGGATTTTTTATAGGAAAAAATGAAATACTGATGAAGGAATACTCGCACAATATTACGATTGTTGTATTAACACTTATTGCAGTTATAACACTTTTGTATTATATACATAATAGAAGGAAATGACAAAAAATATGGGTTCATAGTCAACAACATTGTCATTGCGAGCGACCAACATTTTTACGGAAAATGGTAGGCGAAGGCTTTAGCCTGCGGATGTCATTGCGAACCTCTTTTTCTCTTCCTCGTAAGGAGCTTTATTTTTCATTTTTCAATCTTCATTTTGCATTAAATCTTCTCCCTCCCTTGACGGGAGGGATTAAGGGAGGGTGTCTTCTGTTCCTTGAGTT
>WFRC01000376.1 GCA_015486685.1 Caldifarciminota bacterium | reverse complement strand
GAAATTGGTAGGCGAAGGCTTTAGCCTGCGAATGTCATTCTAAGTGTTTTCTTCCTGTCATTCCGAGTCCTTCGTTTCACTCAGGATAAATTCCACGAAGAATCTCATTATCGGGAAAGTGTCATACTGTCAAACCCCATCCCCATCAACGTCCAGAATTCACAATTCACAAGACTGACCCTGCTGGCCCCCGCTGAAATATCAGAAACCAATAGGTAAATAGTAATTTCTCAAATTTTTGATAATTCTTAAACCTTTCCTCAATGATTTTCCAGAATCTTTTGTTATGGTATCTTTCAATAAGATGCGTAAGTTCGTGAAAGATAATATATTCAATCAATGTTTCAGGTAAAAATTTCATCAGGGTGTTTATCGTTAAATTTTTCTCACTGCTGCAACTTGCCCATTTTGTTTTCATCTTTCTGAATATAATTTTATTGCTTCTGACATTTAGTTCCTCTGAAATGTTCTGCACATATTTCTGGACCAATTTTTTGAATGCATCATCACTTCTTTCTATGAGTTTTTTATTTTTTGCATCCTTAATGCATTCTTGAATAAATGCGCTTTTTTTGTCTATCCATCTTCTGTGTTTCTCTATAATCGGCTCAGGGCTCGTTCCATAAGGTAATATAAGCATAAGCTTCCCCGTCCTGAATTCCAATCGTGGATACCTTACTCTTCTATACCTAACTTTATAATCAATCATCCTTTCCTTCATCCTCCATCCTTCCTCCTTCCTTTCAACCTTATTTCCCATAATACTTAACATTCTCCACCAATTTTTTGAAAAGATTATTCATTTCTTCCATAGTAAGATTATATCCTGTCTTTATCCTCCTCACAAATCTCCTGATTTCCTTCTCTGCTTCTTTTCTTATTGTTGTTTGATAAAACCATCCCGGAAACATATATTTTTTCAATTTTTTAGAGATTCCTTTTATACCTTCTAAAACCTTATCTTCTTTTCCAATCTTACCCTCAACAGTAAGGAGCATTGAGTATTCAAGGTCTGAAAACCCAAGTTGCCTCTGCCTTGCAGTGAGACTGTTTAGATCTTCAACAATTTTAGCCCCTTCCTTATAAATCCTCTCATAGTCCTTGATCTTTTCTCTCCACATCTGAAGTAATCTTTCCACCCTCTCAACGAGTGATTCATAAACAGGGCTTTTGTGTTTTTCTACAAGCACCAATTTATTCAATGCAAATAGGGTATTGGCAGCCTTTTCCTTTTTACTCTTAACCCTTTGTTCCAATTTTCTGAGATACTTTTCATCAAAGGTAACAACTGGTAAATCTTTTTCTATATTTTCAATCTCTGTGCTCTGGTGGACATACTTAATTGTTTTATTAAAATATTTAGAGACAAATCTTTCGGGTTCAGGCTGTCTTTTTACCATCTTTATATAATAGGTATATATTGCAGTAAGCCATTTATAATCACCAAGCCAACGGAGTTTTATTTCGTCAGGACCAAGCATTTCAAATATCTTTCTGAGTTTTTTATATTTTTCAACAAATCCTTTTTCTTTTCTTGGGTCCCCTGTTAAAATCTCTATGGAGGTTAATAAGGTTTCTCTTTTGTATGACTTTGGAACATTCTGAAGGATTTTCAACAGTTCTTGAATGGTCTTTTTGAATTCCTCCCGCACACTCTCATAACTGAAAAGCACACCCTTTATATCTGCCTCATTATATATATCAAGTGCCCTCTTAAATTCTTTCAAGATACCCACATAGTCAATTATAATTCCTGCCTCTTTTATATCCCTATAAGGTCTATTTGTCCTTGCTATAGCCTGAAGAAGTCTGTGCTCTTTCAAAGGTTTATCAAGATACATTACCTGCAGTATAGGGGCATCAAAGCCTGTTAGCAACATATCCGTAACAATGAGAATTTTGGGGTATTCCTCTCCCTTAAATTTATCTATGACCTCTTTCTTTATATCATCAAAATCCTTTCCGCCATATCTTTCCCTTGTCTCTGCCACATAGTTATAAATTCTTTTTCTATCCTTCCTTGTATGTGTCATTACTACCTCTGAATATTCCACAGGAAAGTGTTTATCTAATTCTTTTTTGTATATGGTGCAGGCATTTCTGCTTGCTGCCACAACCATTGCCTTAAATTTTCCATCAAGATTTTCCCTGAAATGCCTCGCAATATCCCGGGTAATCTCTGATATCCTATCAGGGTCTTCAAGTCGCAATTTTATCAGGCTTAATTTTCTCTTTATCCGCTCTTCTATATCCTCCCTTCCCTCTTCCGAGACTTCCTCTAACTCTGATTGCAGGAACGCTTCAAGCTTCTCTTTATCCAGATGAAAATTTTCAAGCCTGGGTTGATAAACAATCTTTACCGTAAAACCATCCCTTATTGAATCTGCAATAAAATACCTATCAAGATAGGGCTCTTCGGGTGGATAACTAAATCGTGCATAGGTATCCCTTCTATATTTAGGTTTAGATATGGGTGTTCCAGTAAAGGCAAAGAAGAACGCATTCTTCAATATGGTTTTCATCTGTGCAGCAAGGGTTCCATACTGGGTTCTGTGTGCCTCATCTATGAAGGCAATCACATTTTTTCTCGTCATAATCGTTTCCCTATCCTTAGAAATATCTTCAACCAGGGATTGAAGTTTTGCCAGTTCATCGGGTCTGAATTTATGAATAAGGGTAATAAAAATTCCCCTCTTCCCTTTATAATCATCAGCCTTGATTATATCCTTTAACTCATCAATAGAATCAATAATTTCAGACTTAACTATATCAAGTGCATTAAATTCATCTGAAAGTTGTCGAGCAAGTCCAATTCTATCTACGATGAAAAAGATTGTGGGATTTTCAAGCAGGGAGGAGTAGTAAAGTTTGTTTGCGGCAAAAATCATTGTCAGGGTTTTACCGCTTCCCTGCCAGTGCCAGATGAGCCCCTTATCCTTTTCATCCTCATTCTTCAATTTCTTGACTACCCTATCCGTTATTTTATTTACTGCCCGATACTGCATATATCTTGTAATAACCTTTATTGCATTGCCCATTTCAATACGGAAAAACAGAAAATTTTTGATAATATCGAGGAAAGTATCTCTTGCGAGAAAAATATGTAGAATGGAGTATGAAGTATGAAGGTCAGCTCTATTTTCCCTTCCTTCTCTCTCCTTCATTCTCCATTCTTCTGTCCTTACCCTATCCAGCCAGGGGACAATGGGAAAATACTTTGTTATTGACTCAGCAGCAATACCAATCTGGATATATTTATAAAGTTCAGGAACCGTATTTTCGTAATCTTTTATCTGTCTGTAAGCATTATACCACGATTCTGATATACTCACAGGATTTTTGCATTCTATATTCACAATGGGAATCCCATTGATATAGAGCATTATATCTGTCCTTATCTTATCCCTTCCCTGATAATTCACCTGACGGCTTATTATAAATTCGTTATTTTCTAAATTCGCAAAATCAAATAGGTTAATCCTTTTAACCACCAATTCTTTTTCAAGTTTCACAGGAATCCCTGATTTATAAAATTGGAGGATTCTCTTTGCACCTTCTATACCCGTTGGTGTAAGTTTTAACTCATTCAAAGCCCTGTTTATATCCTCAGGGGTCAATTCTGGAATCTGATTAATCCGTTTGATTGCCCGCAGGAGATTCGGAATAAGAAGGGGTTCTTCAAAACTCTCCCTTTCAAGGTCATCAGCAGGAACAAATTTCCATCCGATTTTCACAAGTTCATCAACGATGTAATCTTCAACAAGGTGTTTCTCATCAAACATAGGGACTCCTATAATGAGGATGGAGAATGAAGCAGGAAGGATGAAGATTGTGATGATGAGGATGGAGAATGAAGGAGGGAGGAGGAAGATTGTGATGATGAGGATGGAGAATGAAGGAAGGATTTTTCATTCTTTATCCCCCATTCTTTTTATTAAAGCATTAAGTTTTTTTGATATCTCATTACTTTCATCTAACATCTTTTGATAGTTTGTTTTTTCTATATAATTCTGTCTTAAAGCTATATCTATAGCTGCAACACACTCAAGTATTGATGCTCTGGAAATCTTGTAAAATTGGGCTTTTTCTTTTTTATTATATCTTCCCCATCCCTCTGCAAAGTTTAAAGCAACTGAAACACTTGCTCTCCTAATCTGGTTTGTTAAACCATATATCTCACTCTGTGGGAATTTTTTTGTTATTTTATATACATTAGAGACATAATCCATCATCTGGTGATACATCTCTGTATTTTGGAACTCAAACTCTTTTATCTTCATTCTTCGTTCTCCATTCTTCCTCCTTTCAGGACTCTCCTTTTGTAATATAATTTTGCGCTTTTTTTCATTTTTTCTCCTTTTTTTACATTTTTTTATATTTTTTTCATTTTTTTCTTGACAAATCAATTTTCCTTACTATTTTATAGTGTTCTACTACGGTAGAACAGAGCCAAACTTCCCTCTGGCTTAGTCAGAGGGACTTTTTTTATCTTCCCATTCGATTATTTTC
>WFRC01000375.1 GCA_015486685.1 Caldifarciminota bacterium | reverse complement strand
TAGCAAGTAATTCAAATTCTCTTTTACCATCCATTATTGCCCTGATAAATGCAACCCTTTCTGCACAGATTGTAAGAGAAAATGAGGCATTTTCTATATTTGCCCCAGTATAAATTGTACCATCCCTACATAAAAGTGCTGTCCCTACCCTAAAATGGGAGTAGGGACAGTATGCTTTTACCTTCGCGTCTATGGCATAGTCCAATATTGTCTTTTCTCCATTCATTGAATATTCAGACTCAGATGGTAGTAGTAACTGGGTCCACCTACATTTGGGTCTCCAGAATCTCTTACCATTATATAGAATCTGCCTGATGATGTAAGGGTATATTCAATATGGGAATCTGGCAGCCCTGCGTAGTCATCGTTGGAAGAAAGAATGGTGGTGCCATCCTTATCGTATAAGTAAATATAGGAATTCATAGATGAACCAATGCTTTGAGCATCTATATCAATGATTACAGAATCTCCTGATTGTCCAGTGAAGAAAAACCAGTCGTGGTCACCAGCAGGGTCTATTGTTGCCTGAGTGAGTGTATCTCCGTTGAATATGTGATATGCACTGGTATATGTATCGTTTGGTTCATAAGGGTCTCCTAATACAGTTCTACTTATGCCGGTAGTATAATAGGTTGAATCTTGGTTTGTGACTTGTATTTTGAAATACCATGTTCCCGCTGATGTAATTGTAATTGTGTCTGTAAAAACCGTTACAGGATATCCCGAGAAGATGTTGCCAGAATAATTATTAGCCGAAGGGTTAGTTCCATATTGAATATTGGTCTGAGAAATATAGCTTCCACCTGACACAAACCAACTAAGTGCATAGGATTGGTTTACAATCATAGTGTCTGGAGGAGGCGTCACCCAGAATATATTTACACTTGCAGGTGTTGATGGCCAATCATCTTTTCCGGCTTCTCCTCCAATGCCATTTCCATTGCCATCCAGTTTGTTCCCGTATTTGTCCTTTACCTCCATTGAAACCCAGCCCTGAGCAGTTCCTGAAATCTTTCTGTCGTAATAATATTTAACCCCTTGAGAGTCCATATCGACCCTGAATGTGCATGGCACATATCCATCATTGTCAAATACTCTAATGTTTTCTTTTGTGAATGTGGAAATATCCATTATCTTGTTAAACTCAAATAGATAATAAGTGCTGTTGTGGTCACCAAAACCTGTTATATGTGGTGGTTTTACAGTATCTGTCCCCGGAAAATCCTGGGTTATAAACTTCCATGTATAAAAACTATCCTCATCAGCAGATATGATACCATCACCATTGGTATCTAATCTCCTCAAGTATGCAGTGGCACCTGTGTTGCCTAACGTATCAGGCTCTGCTAATATCTTATACCCATCAATGGTAAATGTGTACATAGTGCTTCTTTTAAGCGTATCCCCACCTTTTATCATTACAACTACAGAATCAGGACTAAAGGAAGCAATACTATCAGTCACAACCGTTGTTCCATTTTCTTTAAGATGAAGATTTAGGCTTGTAAAAGTCAATGTATCTACCGGACCGTCACTGAAGTATATAACAATAGGAGTATTTACAGGGACTCCTCCTGTTGTTCCTGGAGAAACAGAGTTAATTTTAGGTGGAGCCGTCCTTATATTACTGCTAACACTGGCATCTGTCCCTGTATAGAATGCATATATCGCATTGTCATAAGGGGCACCATCCTGTTTTCTGTTTTTATTTCCATCAAGGGGCAATCCTCCGAGATTATGAACCCCATTTGTGATTTTAAATAGAAATCCTGTATTGTCAGGGAAATTGTCAGTAGTAATATAAGCCGTTTTCCTTTCTGCATCATAATCTATTGTTAGTGGAACATTACTGCCATCAGATATATTGTAGAGTGTTATATTTGTTTTATTGATTGTTGATGTATCCATAAAATCAGAAAATACAACAACTATTTCCGACTGAATTCCATCAGTAGAATCACCGTTTTCATCTATAATTCGTCCATAGTTTGCAGGTATAATGCTATCAATAGTTGGCAGATTGGCAGAGGCAGCATTGTTTATATTCCCGTAATTTGGTGTTAGCGGATTTTCCTTCTTGCCACAGCCGAATAAAATAAATAATGTTAAAGATATAATAAAGAATTTTTTCATAGTTCACCTCCTTAGAATTTGTAGG
>WFRC01000374.1 GCA_015486685.1 Caldifarciminota bacterium | reverse complement strand
ATTATATTCAATCTTTGCATAGTGCCCTGTTGCAATATATTTTGCTCCCATCTCATCTGCAATCTTTATCAGCCAATGAAATTTTATCTTTCTATTGCATACAACACAGGGGTTTGGTGTTCTGCCTGTTTTGTATTGGGACATAGTATACTCTACTACCTCTTTCTGGAAATATTCTTCTACATCTATTATCCTGTATTCTATTCCCAGGTTTTCTGCAATTTCCTGTGCTTTCCCTATATTACAGCATCTTGTCCCGGGGATTTTGAGTGTTATACCAATAGGTTTATATCCATTTCTTTTAAGAATGGAGACAGCCACGGAAGAATCAACTCCACCACTCATCCCAACAATTACTTTATCCATATCTTGCCTTTGTTGATATTTTCATAATACTCCTCTTCCTATCGTTTTACTGTAAAATAAAAAGAAAAATAGGTGCCAGTCATTCAATTTTCAAGATTCCCTGTTTTCCCTTGAATATCAATGTATTACAACAACTGAATTGTCAATTGTCAATGCCTGACCCCTTTTTGCTGCTCTTAAATAGAAAGGCAAGTGCCTTTAGTAACTTTTGCCTTTCCCTTGCAGGGATACCACTATATACAGCATAAGGAGGCACAGATTTTGTCACGGCTGATTTGGCTGTAATTTTAGCACCATCCCCAATCTTTATGTGGTCAACAATGCCTACCTGGCCTGCAATAATTACATTATCACCTATTTCTGCACTGCCTCCAATGCCTGTCTGGGCTATTATTATACAATTTTTGCCAATTTTTACATTATGCCCTATTTGAACAAGATTGTCTATTTTTGTTCCTTTGCCTATTATTGTATCACCGAATGTTCCCCTATCAATTGTAGTATTTGACCCTATTTCAACCTCATCTTCAATAATTACCTTTCCTATCTGTGGTATTTTTATGTGTTTATCATCCCTGTTTATATATCCAAATCCATCACTTCCAATGACTACTCCCGAATGTATAATGACGCCATTTCCGATTTCTGTGCCTTCCAGAATTTTTACACCCGGATAGATTAGTGTATTTTCCCTAATTTTAACACCTTTTCCAATATATACATTGGCACCAATCCGAACATTATCTCCAATATCCGCATTCTCTTCTACAGTAGAAAATGGTCCTATGCCAATATTTTCACCTATTTTTCCCCTTAAAACTACGGGGTCTTCAATATTTTGCGGCAATCTTTTCTCAGAATGAGAAAAAAGGTAAGCAATATTTATTATGGCAAGAAATGGGTCAGGGTGAATAATGATATTTTTCGCTGTAGTTTCTTGAAATTGGGAAAGTATAATGCATCCCGCGTTTGTATATCTCAGATATTTCTTATATCTCTTATCCCCATAAAATGTAATATCTGACAGATTTGCTTCTTTTATTCCAGAAATGCCTTTTATTTCGTAATTTCTATCCCCCTTGAGTCTACCACCGACCTCCTCGGCGATAAGGGATAATTTCATTTTTTGAACCTGGAAGTTACCTCTGAACCAATCTGGGAAACAAGCTTATCCAGATTGCTTTCGCCTACAACATAATCTGTGTTTGTATAAATTTTACCTTTATTAGCCGTATATACATCAAAATCAACCGTTATCTTATCACCCTTTTTAGTTACCTTACCACATACGAGAAAATTGCCATTAACCTTTTGTATAATGGATTTTGCCTTTTCTTCTGTAATGTCCTCCATCCTTAAAATACCTTCTGCATTGAATGCATCAGTTATCTTGTAAGGTTCAATTTCTTCAAAATTCCCTGCATTTTTGATTGCAACAGTTGTAAGATTTTTTATCCTATCTCCATAATTTTGTGCGAGTGCCTCACTACCCTCTTCAATAAATTTGCAGACATAAAATTTAATCTTTTTGCCGGGAACTTCCTCTATCGGAGCAAATTCTTTATTTAATTCTTTTAAGACCTCGTCTGTTAAATCAAGTCCTTCTTGAGTGTAAACAACACTACCTCCTGCGATATCAAAAATTATAGTATATCCTTTATCCTTTCCTATTTGCTGAAGGATTGTATTTATTTTCTCAATCAGAGGTTTCATAACCTCTCCATTTTTTTGTTTTGCTTTACCATTTGGCCCCCATATATCCTGAAGGAACTGTTCGTATTCTTGCTGTTTATTTTGAAGTTCTTGCATCTTTCTCATCTTTGCCTCATCTGAAAGAAGTAAACTCTGTGATTGAAGTTCTGACTGCAAATCAAGAATGGATTGCTTCATATTATCTGCCTTTTTTTGCCATGCATTAATTATTTTATTATACTGGTCTTCCAGGTCCTTTGTACCCTTATATTCTGCAAGAATCCTGTTAGAGTCTATGTAGCCAATTTTTATCTCACCTGCAAATAAAATACCTGAAAACACCAAAAAAAAGATTAAAATCTTTTTCATATTACCTCCTTTGTTTAATAGATTGTTAAAGGTGAAAGGTTAAAAGTAAAAAATTAAAGAAAAAGTCTCTCTATTCCGATTTATATTTCTATTTCAACCTTTAACAGCATATGTTTTAACTCAATAACTATTTACCCTTTATTAATAAACAAATAATTAAAAAAATCAAGTTTTTATTTCATTTATATCATTGTTTTCGTTTGTCTCGTTCTTTGTCACTGGCAAGTATCCTTTTGGCGGATAGCGGTTGATATATATAAATCGGGCAATGCTCTCTTTACTCATTATCTTTAATTTCTTTACCCTTAATTTTGTTTTACCATGTGCATGAACTTTCCCACAACCTCTTCAAATTCTCCTTGACAAATAGAAAGAAAATCCTATATTTAGGTAATAACACGGGAGGTATAAATGCATATATTTTTAATTATTGTTGGAATAATAGTACTCCTTGGGATTTTATGGGTCGCTGGCGGTTATAACAGGCTTGTACGATTAAGAAATCAATTAAGAAACGCCTGGCACCAGATTGATGTTCAATTAAAAAGAAGACACGATCTAATCCCCAATCTTGTAAATACTGTGAAAGGTTATATGAAATATGAGCAGGAAACCCTTCAAAAGGTGATGGAGGCAAGGGCAAAGGCAATTTCTGCTAAAAGTGTTGCAGAATCAGCCAAAGCAGAGGGTGAACTCAGTGGATTTTTATCAAAACTTTTCGCCCTTGTAGAAAATTATCCCGACTTAAAGGCAAATGAAAATGTGTTAAAACTTCAGGAAGAATTAACTACTACTGAAAACCAGATTAGCTTTGCACGCCAATTTTATAATGATACTACAATGCGGTATAACAATGGTATACAGATGTTCCCCAGCAATATTATTGCAGGCACATTTGGATTTAAGAGGGCAGAGTTTTTCTCCACACCTGAGGAAGAGAAAACTGTGCCGGAAGTCAACCTGGATATATAATGAATAAACAGGTAATAAACAAACTCTTAATATTTTTGGGGGTAGTCGCTTACATATATTTCGGATATCTCCTATTGAAAAAATCATTCGGAGGTATCCAGTCCAAAAGGGTATCAATCCCCAAAAATTCAACACTCATTGTAAATTTCGGGAAAGAATCCGCTGGGCTGTATTCTATTTTGAGAAAATCCTCTATGATTAAGTTAGAAGAGGGTCTTAAAAAGGCAGGGGATGACCCAAAAATTAGTAAAATTATAATAAGAATAAAATTATCCTATCCATGGGGTTGGGCAAATATCAGGGAAATCAGAGAAATTCTCCTGAAAATAAGAAAGAAAAAGCCTGTAATCGCATATATAGAGAATGGAGACGACAGAATATATTATCTTGCAACTGCTGGTGATAGCATTATAATGCCTCCCTTAGGTATATTATTGGTAGATGGTCTATCCCTGAAGATTGATTATTACAGAGATTTGTTTAAGAAATTGGGTATCAAATGGGAAGTTGTGAGAGAAGGCAAGTATAAAAGTGCCGTAGAGCCATACATTCAAAATGCACCTTCGCCTGAGGCAAAAAAGATGTTAAAGGATATTCTCTCCGGATTGTACAATACATATAAAGATGATGTTGCAAAAAGCAGGCATATTACTAAAAAATCATTTGACAGGATGATTGACAATGGGCCATATTTGACGGCACGACTTGCCCTTTCTTCTAAACTCATTGATAAGATTTCCTACGAAAATGAGGTAATTCCCAATAAAGATACAATTTCGTTTTCAAGATATATTTTATCAAAAAATGTGCTTGGTTTTGGAATAAAAAAGATTGGTTTTCTGCATCTCAGGGGAGAGATTCTGGCAGAAGGCACTGGCGCAAATTGGAAGAAAATTGTTCCGGAGGATATCATAAAAATTCTTAATAAGTATAGAAAAGACCCATTTATAAAGGCTGTTGTTATCCGAATTGACAGTCCAGGCGGTTCAGCCTATGGAGCAGATTTAATATACAATGCAATAAAAAGATTAAATGCGAAAAAACCTGTTGTTGTTTCAATGGGAGATTATGCGGCTTCTGGTGGATATTATATCTCTGCACCAGCAAAATACATATTTGCGCAACCCAATACAATTACTGGTTCTATTGGCGTATTTGCGCTAAAACCCAATATGAAAAATTTATATAAGAAGGTTGGGATGCACAGGACCGTTATAAAAGAGGGTAAAAATGCAGATTTTCTGGAAGATATTGATTCAATGGGCACTACCCAAAAAAGAATATTCCATAAAGGAATAAATTCCGTATATAATGAATTTATCAGAAAGGTATCTGTATCAAGAAAAATGTCTGTTGATAGTGTTAGAAATATCGCAGAGGGCAGGGTATGGACTGGACAAGAGGCAAAAGAGATAGGGCTTGTTGATAGGATTGGAGGTATCAACGATGCCATTGAAAAAGCAAAAGAACTTGCAGATATAGGAAAAAAAGAACCTGTAAAAATAGAACTCAAAACCCCTCCCTTATTTAGATGGCAAAGGCTCTTTTCTCCCTGGAATAGCATATATACTCCTATATTAATGCTCTCTTATCGATTGGTGATAAAATGAGAAAGACCGTGAAGCGTAATAAGTAAGAAGTGGGAAGTAAGAAGTAGGAAGTGATACTTAAATGCAAAATGCAGCCCTCCCTTAGTCCCTCCCAGAGGGAGGGAAATCTCAGGATATAGTGGATAAGGTATAGGATATGGAGAAAAGAGGAAGACAAAAAATGCAAAATTACTATACCCAATACCTTATTAACCATACCCTTTCCGTCAGCGGTTAGCGTTGTAATTCCGCATTGTTCTGGTTTAATTATTCTTAGCAGATTCGTAAATAAAAGTAGACTCGCTATTTAATGATAGAAGCACCTTTATTAATTCTTCATCCAAATGAATATCCATTTTTGGTCTTAAATATTCAATAGATAAAATCTCTCTAAATCTAAGGAGTTCTTTTAACATATTTTCTTTATTGATTAGGCTTATTGTTAAATCAAGAAGTTCTAGAGCCCTTTCGTATGTATATTTTACCTCCTCTGTGTCTCCCTTCTTTACCCAATTTTTTGCCCTGTTTAGCTCATTCCCTATCATCAAAAGCTGCTGTCCCCTACTAAATGTATCCCACTTATTTCGGGTTAAATTTTTATGCAACTTTAGTTTATACATATCATTCCAATATTAACTGCCTCACAATTTCCTCTATCTTTTTTCTTATCTGAGGATTTTCAACCTCCATCCATTTATTATTTAGAGAAGGACGAATGTTTATCAAGGCAGTATATTCAATCCAATCTTTCTTGTTCTTTTTTAGGTAAAGATTTATACCCCATAAGTGTTTTTGCCTGCTCCCTTTGCTTAAAAGTAGTGCTTCTAAATCGGCGTGTAATTCTGCGTCAAGAGCAATTATTTCTTTTTCAATATCAACAACAGCCTTAACCATATTATTGAAATAATTGCTGTATTTCTCTAATATTATTTCTTTATGTATGGGCTCAGAGATAATATTCAAACTTCTATTTAACTCTATCTTTCATTTTTTTTCTGTTGTTTTATTTTTAGCATTTTTCTCGCTAAACGCTTTTGTAATATATTGCTGCATATCGGCATTCTTTTCCTCAATTAAGGCACCTGCAACCCAATTAAATTCATCTTCTGACATTCCGATATTTTTATAAATCTCGTTCTGTTTTTTCTCCCACTCTTTATTTAACCTCTTCCATTCTTTGACCGTAACCGGGTGGGTTTTTATATAGGTTGAATCAAGAAGCTCTGTCATATCTTCGGTGAGTTTATACCTTTTTCTGAATGCCTCTATCTTTTTTGACTGTTCAAACACTGCCTTATTTAGTGCCTTAGAGACTGCAACATATTTTTCTGCCATATCCTTTGTGATTTTGCCATTCGCAGGAGCCTTAAATGAACCTGTAGCTGCAACCTTTTTTGCGTTTTCCTGTTTTTTCGAACATCCTGTTGCAATCAGTAATACACCAAAAAAGATTAATAAATAATTTTTCATAATACCTCCTTGTTTAATAAGTTAGAACTAGGAAGTGAGAACTGGGAAGTAAATCCCAGTCCCCAACTCCCAATCTCTTTGTTTGCTTCGCAAACATTTCAAAGTGCAAATTCTAAAATGCAAAGTGTAAACGGTTAAAGGAAAAAGGTTAAAAGTAAAAGATTAAAATGAAAGTACCCACTTCTTCCATTTACATTTTTTAACCTGCAATTTTCAACTTTGAACCTTAAACCTTTAAGTTTCAACATTACAACTATTTTCGTATCACCATATCATCGTATAAACGTATCACCATATCATCGTATAACCGTTCTTATTTTTTTGCCACCGGCTTTCGGCTGTCTTTATCACTTTGTTGCTACCTTCATATCCTTAAATGCAAATGCAGGAGTATAAAGTCCAAATACCTCTTCTGTCTTATCTGAAATACATTTCAGTTTCTTTATCATCTGGTAAGCATTGTCACCAATCATTACAT
>WFRC01000373.1 GCA_015486685.1 Caldifarciminota bacterium | reverse complement strand
TCTCAGTATGGTCTCGGTGAATATGTAGGTACCAACAAGCCCTTTTCGCCCATTACTAATCCTGCTGATATGAATTTTAACAATGTGCATTTCAGTGTTACAGGGATGTTTGAATATTCGGAGACAGGGAATTATGGTTTTGTTATCAGAGATGGACTTTTCTCTATTCCATTTAAAAATGCTATAGGTGTAGGTGTTTCTTATAATGAAATTTACGATGACAACTATGGATGGCAAATATTTTCAGATACCTTGCAAAGAGATACATTAACTCAATCTATATCAGGTATTGGCGAAATAGGAAAATACAGTGTATTCCTATCTGGAAAATTGAGAAATATCCATTTGGGCATATCATATTCAAGAATTTTTGGAACTCCTATGGAGATATGGAAACTTGATTTTGCTCACACCCAGGATGTATATGATACATTGTATTACAAGGTTTATGGAAGTATTTATAATATAGGAATCTCTTATGGAGATTATAATCGGATTGGTATCAAATATACATATCCCGATTCTTTTACCACTATCAACTGTGACAACACCAAATCCAGAAGAGATTGGGTGGAGAAAATCTTTTTTGAAGTCAGACTGCATATAAATAAAAACCTCTATATAGATGCCCTATACGGAACATCCCACATAACAAAGGTGCAAATTTCAGGACATAGATTTTATTTAAGGGGTGAGATGCTCGGGACCAATTTTAATAATGGGGCATCAAGATATCTCGGTTGCGGATATACTTTCCAATTTCCCCATAAAAGAAGGATAAAAATTGGGATAGATATTGGTGATATTGGTGGAAGTTATCCTGATAGATTAATAAGGGGTGAGGTAAGTTATATATTTAATGAGAATTGGTAATAAAGTGAGCATATGAGTGAATGGGTTTGTTGAGTTCATAGAGTTTGTAGAGTTTATTGAGTTGAAAAATGGTAAAGACTGTTGAAAGCCGATGGCAGAAAGACGCTTACCGCTATCCGCTTGCCGCTAACCGCTAAAAGGATATTTGCCAGATTGATGTAGGAGGGGCTTCCCAGCCCCGATAAGAAAAGATATTTAATGAAAAATGCAGGTTCTAAAATGCAAAATTACAAAAGGAATATTCCTATTCAGCGGAAAGCGGTTGGCGGTAGGTGGTCAGCGTGTTTACTTCTCAGTTCTTACTTTTTACTTCCCAGTTTATCTGGGAGTATGGAGTGCAGAAGCCTGCTTCTGCGTAGTTAATCTGTTAAATCCGCATTCTCACTCCCGCATTCTGCATTATACGGTCACACATCACGGTCTTTATTATTTTATGTGGGAGGAGCTTCCTACCCCCGATTGCCTTACTAAAAACGGCGATATGATGATATAATGATACGGATATAGTTGAATGTTAAATGTAAAAGGTTAAATGTGATATTAGGGTATGGATACAACTAAAAACTGGAAAGTAGGAATTAAGAAGTGATGAAGACGCTTACATCTTACTGCTAAAAACTACTTGACAAATGAGAAAAAATATAGAGAAATTTGAAAAAATTCTTGACATTTGAGGGAAACGATGTATGTTAAAGGTGACATGAATAAAAAGAAAGGTTACCCAGAAAAGAGATTTATGTTACAAATGTTACAACGAATCACAGCTAAATCTATCTATCAGGGGGTTAAAATCGGCCAACGGTGATGGAATGCTCAAAGACAAAGATGGTGGGGAAATAGTGAAAAGAATATCAATAAAAGAAATGGATAGATTTAAGAAGATTAACACAACCTTTAAGACAATAGCAAAGAAATATGCCTATTTATGGCAACTGGAGGAAGAGGATATATGCGGAGAACTATGGGTTGCTTATCTTAAAAAGAGAGAGATGTTGGAAAATAAACCTATGAAATTTGTTGTGAAGTCCTGCATTAATTACATAATAGACCAGTACAGGAAAAGTAAATGTATTTTGCTAAAAAAACGAGCACAAACGATATCTATTGATGAATTAAGCAGAGAACCTCGAGAATCACCCAAATCAATCGGGCAAAGCCATAAAAATTTGCTGATTAAAGAGTTTAAGGAACTATTGTCTAAGAGAGAAAAGGAAGTGCTGCAAATGTATGAAGATGGGTTCACTCAGAAAGAAATTGCTGGCAAATTTGGTGTATCACAGCAATATGTTTCAAAGATTATAAAACGGATAAAGAATAAATACCTGAGGTATTTTTAAACTTTTGGTTGTAAAAAAAGCACATTTTTTCGTATAATGTCATATTAAACCTAAACACTATAAAAAGGAGGTGTGTATGATACTTGATATTTTTAACGATGGAGTGGAGCCTGATATAGAGCCTACTGCTGATCCTGATTCGCCTCCGCTCTACTGTACTCTGGGATGCCCGAGTTATCCGCCTTTTGCGGTACGGAATACGCATGCATAATAATCCATAATAACTCCAACAGTGATGGTTCATTAATGAACCATCACTGTATTATAAGTAACAATGGGTAAAAAACCGCTAATTCATAAATTTAGAACAAAATTGTATTTTTATATATACGATGCAAATTCCAATCGGATACTTCGCGTAGACCCGATTATTTATGAAATAATAGATTTTTATGGTGTTATACCAGATTCAGAAATTATAGAAAAGTTTAAATCTAAATATACCGAAGAGGTTATAACAAAAAGGTTAAATCTCGTTAAATCGTTTAGAAAACAGGGATACTTCTCTGATTTTCGACCTACCGTTATGGAATATCCCCTTAATAAACAGGAAATAAAAAAACAATTAGATTCAGGATTAGAACATATCATATTGAATGTTACAGAACAATGCAATATGAGATGCAAATATTGTGTCTATTCCGGAACCTATTACTACGAACGAACACATTCTGAAAGAAATATGAGTTTTAATATTGCCCGGAAGGCTTTAGATTTCTTTTTCGCACATAATAAGGATTCTAAGGAACCTGTGGTAACCTTTTATGGAGGAGAGCCATTTTTAAACTTTAAACTTATCAAAGATTGTGTGAACTATGTAAAAAAAATTGCAGGGCATCGGAATGTTACCTTTACCATTACTACAAATGGCACTCTTCTCACCAACCAGATAATAGACTTTCTCAGCGAAAATAAAATAGAGCTAGCTGTAAGTCTGGATGGTTCAAGGGACATTCATAACAGATATAGAGTTTTTCCTGATAATAAAGGCACCTATGATATAATTATATCTAATCTAAGAAAATTAAAGGAACGGGCGCCCGATTATTACAATTCCTCTGTATTTTTTTCGGTGACGGTGGCCCCCCCTTACAACCTATTGGCAATAGATAAATACTTTAATTCTGATGAGCTTGTAAAAGGGCATACTCAGATTATTAATTTTGTTGATGAACAATATACCTCTTTTTTCGACCATTTTGATAAAAAGGAGATTGAATCCCTGAAGAAGGAAAATATAAGGAAATTTCGGGAGATTTTCAAGCAGCGTATAATAGAGAATGTACCTGATGAATTTATGAAAACTTTTTTCCAGAGGGATATGTTACTTGTTCATAAAAGATTTAAAGGCAAACTCGGTGATAAAATTCCCCTGAATGGCTGCTGTCTGCCTGGTAAAAGAAGATTGTTTGTTAGTCTTGATGGAAAATTCTATATGTGTGAGAAAATGGACGAGCACATTAGTATAGGTGATTGTGATAAAGGGATTGATATTGATGTGGTGTTCCGTCTTTTAAATCGGTATTCTCAGTTGAGTTTGGAGGATTGTCGCAATTGTTGGGCGTTACGTATATGTGATGCCTGTATGGTTTCTGCAAAGAAAGATAATGATTTAGATTTAGAAACAAAGCGGAAATTTTGTAAAATTCAAAAAGATTCATTGCACTCTGCTTTAGTATTATATACCTCAATACGAGAGCAGAATCCTTCTGCATTTGACTACTTAAAAGAAGTTAAAATAAATTAACGATTTTCATATTTTTCTGCGCCTCAAATGACCTTAATGGTTCTATATTAAGGGGGTAACGGGAACGGTGTTTCACATTTTCATATTTCCGATTCAGTTCTATTTTAATCAAACCCTTATTGTTTCAAGATTGTAGAGATTGTTTTATTTTTCAGATAATTTTTTGTAGGAGATAAGGATTAAAATTGTTTTTCCTTTGTTTAATTGGATAAATAACCAAAATATAGTGATAATAACAAAAACAGAATTTATTTTCTAAATTTTAGATGATACTCTGTATAAAAAGTGTGAAAATGTGAAGGGCTGGTACCTGATTATCAATTAAAAAAAATCTTGACGAATGGGAATTTTTATGTATTATATATAAAGGTCAAATGTGATATTAGGGATAACTGAGAAGTGAGAAGTAGGAAGTGAATGAGTAAATGAGTTTTTTGAGTTTATAGAGTGAATAGAGTTTATTAAGTTAAAAAAAGAAAGGACTGTTATTTGAAGACGAAGATTATGTATTCTGTCATTCTGAACGAAGTGAAGAATCTCTTTACGGTGATACGATGATATGATGATACGGATTAGGGTATAGTTAGATGTAAAATGTGAAAGGTAAAAGGTTATAACAAATAACGCCGAAGGCAAATATACGCGAAGCAAATATACAACGCAGTGTAATAACGCACAGCAAATACACGCTACAGGCAAACGACGAAATCAACGAGATATATGAAAAAAATTGAAAAAATAAAATTTGTGATTTCTTCCCTGTTTGGAATAGGAAAGATAAAGGGTGGCGGCACAATTGCTGCTATTATTACAATAATAGGTATATATTTTTTGAACTGGAACACATTCCCATTTTATATACTTGTTATTGGATGGACAACAATAGGTTTATGGTCAAGTTATGGGAAGGAAGAAGAAGACCCACGCGAGATTGTTATTGATGAATCCATCGGGATGATGTTTGCTGTTTTATTACATTCAAATACAGTATTAATAGCAGGAATTGCACTTGTTTTATTCAGAATTCTGGATATATTTAAGATTCCACATACACATTTTCTTGATAGAAAAAAGGGTGGAGTAGTATATGATGATGTATTTTATGGGATTTTAACAAATATTTTAATCTGGATTGGAGGGATATGGATAAAAGGGTTGCGATAATATGTATAGGTAATGAAATACTTGCAGGAAAAACAATAGACACAAATTCTGTATATATATCGCGGAAGTTTGCAGGTACAAATTATAAAGTGGTGTTTAAGGCACAAATTGGTGATAGTGCGGATGAAATCAGGAATACCCTGAATTTTGCCTTGAAGATGGCAGATATTGTATTTACAACAGGGGGATTAGGCCCTACATTTGATGATATAACAAAAAAGACTATTGCAGATTATTTTGGGCTAAAACTCATATTGGATGAAAATCTATTGGGAAAGACAAAGGCATTTTTTCAAAGGATGGGTGTGGGAATGCCTGAATCCAATATAAGTCAGGCATTTATCCCTGAAGGAGCAGAATATTTTGAAAATCCATTGGGAACTGCCCCTGCAATTAAAATCGGAAATAAAGAGAAAACAGTATTCTTGCTCCCGGGTGTGCCAAGGGAGATGGAAACGCTCCTTGAATATATTCTGAGGTCTCTGGAGATTGGAAAAGAAAATATTAAAACAATACGCATTTTTGGTATGCCTGAATCAGTAATTCAAGAAAAACTTGATAATTATATCGGAAGAGAAAAAATATATATGGCACTTTTACCATCATACAGAGGAGTAGACATAAGATTTTATGGGGGTGGCAAGAGGATTGAAAAACTTATTAATAAAATAAGAGATATGTTTGGAGATAATATATATGGAGAAGGGGATATCCTGATAGAAGAGGTTGTTGGTAGAATCCTCAGAAAAAAGAAATTTACCCTAAGTATTGCCGAATCCTGCACAGGAGGCCTTGTTAGCCATTTAATTACAAATGTTTCAGGGAGTTCTGATTATTTCATTGGCAGTATTACGGCATATCATAACGGTGTAAAAATGAATGTTTTATCCGTGAATGAACACTCTCTCAAGGAGGATGGTGCAGTAAGTGAGGTTGTAGCGAGAGAAATGGCAATTGGCGTAAAGAATGCCTTGCATACAGATATTGGTATATCAACAACAGGTATTGCAGGACCCACAGGAGGGACAAAAGAAAAACCCGTTGGACTGGTATGGATGGCAGTTGCAGACAAGAAAAAGGTCAATGTAGAGTATAAGGTATTTTCGGGTGAAAGGGAAGATATAAAATTTAAGTCTTCTATTTATTTGCTAAATATGTTGAGGAAATTTTTGGAGGTAAAGGAATGAGAACATTTATTGGTATAGAAATTCCATTTGAGGCAAAAAGAAAAATATTTGAGATGGAAAAAGAAATTTTGAAAAGCAAGGCGGTGAAAAAGGTGGAATTAAACAATCTGCATATAACATTAAAATTTTTAGGTGAAGTAAACGAAAGAAAGATTGAAGAATTAAAGAGTATACTTTTTTCTGCTGCGGAAAATTCCCATCCTTTTATGGCGTCTATAGGAGATGCGTATGGATTTCCTGAAACAAACCATGCAAGGATTGTGTATCTTTCCATTGAAAAGGGAAAAGCAGATATTATTAGGTTATTCAAAAGCATAGAAAAATCAATAGGTAGTGAATTTAAAAAGGAAGACAGAGAATATATTCCACATATCACCATCGGCAGGGTAAAAAAGGGAAGGATGAATATGAAAGGGATTAGATTCTCATATCCACCATTTAGTGTTGACCATTTCACACTTTTTAAGAGTGAACTCAAAAGGACAGGACCTGAATATATAATAATCCAGAGGTTTAAGTTAGGAGGTTTCAGATGAATCCATCGTTAAATTTTTTTGTCATTAGTATAATTATGCTTTTTATTGCAGGTGCTGTGAAAAGGTCAGGTTTTATAGACACCCTGCTGGATTTTTCTCTAAAGATGGGAAGGACAGAGAGACAGCAGTCATTCTTAATGCTTTTGATATTTTATATTTTATCCCCTCTGTTTTTGGGTATACCTTTAATTTCAGAGATGCAAAGAAAAAGCGGGGTCTTTAAGGACAGAAAGTCAGCGCTTACATTTTTTACATTTTCTGCCATATTCGGGAGTATGTTATTGCCTTTCGGGAACCTGAGAAATATGTTCCTTGCAGATTATCAAAATTACATTCAGCCCGGTGCGGCATCATCTATGCTCTATTTCCCGCATCTCTTTATATTTTTATACACCTCAATGCTTATTATTCAAGCGTTTTCTATTCCGTTTATTTTTGGCAATAATAAGTCTCAACTGGATATAGTAGTTAAAAGGTTTAGATGGCAGGAACTTGTATTTTCTGCCATTGTTTATCTATTTATCGTGATATACTACGGGAGAAAGATGTATTTTGCAGGGCTTGTCCTGCTTTCAGGTATATTTATATTCTCCTTTGTCGGTAAAGAAACACTAAAAAAGATGGATTGGTGGATGCTCCTTGTTTCCATCCCTGCAATCCCTATTTTCTTATTTACGAAAGCCCATCCTTTGCACTTTAAACAGGGCTGGGATATTGCTATCCCATTCCTCAGTTCGGGATTTATCAATGCTAATATATCTGCATATTTATTTTCTGAGCCACTAATGAACATTCCGCACATATTTGTCGCAATTGCCGCAGGTGCAGCCATTCCAGTCATAGGAGGATATGAATTTATTTATCTATTTTTTATAAGAAAAGAAAAGATTTCATGGAGATTATCCATTCTATTCGCGGGCATATTTATCGTTCTTGCAGCAATCAGCCAATTAATGAGATAAATGCAGATACCAACAGTAACCCAAGGACCAGAGGATAGGAACTCCCAATATGAATAATGCACCATCAAAACCAGATATTCCGAAAAATGTATTATGGACAGATAGATGTCCTGTTTGTAAAACAGGGAAGATTGAAAACATTAAGAGAAAGAAACTCTTTGGATTAATTGCTGTTGAAAATATGGTCTGTAATAAGTGTGGTGCTATATTTGTAAAGTCCGGAGAAAAATATAAACTTGCAGCAGTTTCCGATAAATCCAATCCTGTATGGCAGGAATATGGAAGGCAAAGTTTACTCCCGGGGGAGTGGAAAAATATTACTTATGGTGGAATGTCTAATGCAAAACAAATGGAAGCAGATATTGAATACTATCTTGAGCAATTAAAGGAAGGTAATATTCCATCTTTTGATATTAGCGGAAATCCCGACATTATCTTAAAAAGAAATGAGAATTTTATCCTGAATATAGATTATGTATCTTTACGAGAACCCAGAGCAGTAAGAATCACAAAAGGTGGATATGGTGGTCCAAGTTTCAGGGTTGCTAAAGGTGTGTATTTTCGGCTTGGGGCATTTAATGCCCAGAGCGAATCACATGAAGAAATAAGAACAATAGATAGCGGAACATTAACTCTTACAAACAAGAGACTTATTTTTTCAGGGAATAAGCGAACCGTCAGTATGGACATTAGAAAAATTTTATCCGTTCATCCATACAGAGATGCAGTAGCAATAAGAAAAGAAGGTAGAGAAAAGATTCAGTATTTCACCGGAATAAATAGGGTAAATATTAAAATTCAGGTAGAGAATAGAATATATTATGAACCTCTTTCGGGGCTTGTATTGATGTATTTAATTGAAGGATTGGCTAAACAAATAGAATAATAACAAGACAGTGGGGGACAGTGGGGACGGTGCTTGACTCTGTGACACTATGGTAATAATGAGATGCTGAAATAAATTCAGAATGACAGGAGAAAAATGAGATTGCTACGGCTCAATAAATTGAGCTTTGCAATGACAAAGGGGTAAAACCTGAAAGATTATCTCGTTACCCTAAATTTTTCTTCGCAGGCTAAAGCCTTCAATGCAGAGGGGCGGTCCTTCAAAAGTTCAAAAGTCTGTTTTTATCATTTTTCAACTTTATTTTGTATACCCTGGTATATCTATATTTGAGAAATTTTTTTTATAAAGGTGCCGACAACTAAAAATTATTATAACAATAAGCCATTGATTACATTGAAGGATTAAAAATTATTTTATTTCTGAAACTCAATCTAACAAAAGTTTTTATTCATTTTACATTACTCACCATTATAAAAAAAGTTTTGAACTTTTGAAGGACCGTCCCCAGTTACCAAAATAAAAACTTGAAAAAATGAAAGAATTTGTTATCTTAAATGTATGAAAAAGATTATCTGGAAAGAAATATAAAAGATTGAAGAAAAAATGATGTTAATATTTTTTCTTATGTCTGTTAATATAATAAATAAAGGTGATTTTCTTAAGATTCAGGATACCCAATGTAATAGTGTCCTGAAAATTCCCGGTAAGCCTGAAATGCCTGTGATTAGAAAAATTTTTACAGGTGATACAACACAGGTCAGGGTAAATTTCACATATACTGAAACCGCTTTAAGCAAACCTATTTATCCTGCACAAATGCCTATACTTAAAGGTTCTACCCCTCCTCCATTTGTTTTTAACAGGAGTTTTTATAAACGGGATAGATTCTATCCGAAATCGCCATACAGGATTATTTACTTAGGAAAACAACGCGGAATACCTGTATATATTTTTGAATTTCACCCTTATTTATATAATCCATCCGAAAATAAAATAAAAATCGCAATGAACTATAGTTATCATTTGCCCACATTACCTATTGAAAAGGAAAAGGGGAATAATCTACTGATTATTACATCTGAGAATTTTCTTTCTGCTTTAAGAAAATATATATATTATAAAGAGATTCAGGGATATGTGGTTAATGTGGTAAAGGTAGAAAGTATCGGTGAAGATACCCTGAATATTAGAAATGCGATTCGGAATTTATCTCCTGACTATCTTTTATTAGTGGGGGATACAGATATAATTCCTGCTTTTGACCGTTATAACCCAAACACAGGCGACCATTATACAGACCTGTATTATGGTTGTCTGGATGCAGATTATATCCCTGACATTATCTATGGAAGGATTAGTATTAGAAATACAACACAATTAAATGTAGTAATTGATAAAATCATCTCCTATGATACGCTGGGAGGGACATGGAAAAAAAGGGCATATTTTATGGCTTCAAATGACGGTAATTATCATTCTGTTGCAGAAAGCACACATATTTATTCTATGGCTGATGCACGCTCAGGCGGTATGGAATGCGATTCGCTTTTTTATTACTATAATTCAGGCACTCCTATTGATTCTGCCTTAAATAATGGGAGGTCCTTTGCTGTATATTCCGGGCATGGAGGCACATACCAATGGGTGGGACCTCCATTTAATACCATAGATATTGATAATCTTCTACCTACGAATAAACTCTCGTTTATTATGAGTTTTGCTTGCTTTACAGGTTCTTATGATGCCGATGAATGTATGATGGAAAAGTGGCTCAGGGTGCCGCAAAAGGGTGGAATATTTGCATTTGGTTCATCTACATCTTCATTATGGGATGAAGACGACCTTCTGCAGAGAAGAATCTTTGACGCAATATTTAAGGATGGATATCAAAAATTTGGCACAGCAATAAACCGGGGTAAATTGTTATTTGCACAGGACTATGGTGGAGATACAACTATAACAAGGTCATATTTTGAACAGTATAATCTATTTGGAGATGCGACCCTACCTATCAATATCTCTGATTATCCTGTAATTTATACAGATATCCCATCTATTATCCCTGATACAACAAATACCTTGAGATTCAAGATATGGGGTACAGATGGAGGTATCAAGGGAAATGCAGGCATTATTCAGGATACTACCCTTTTCACAAATACTTCTGACGCAAATGGAAATATAGTTATGCCTGTTCCGGG
>WFRC01000372.1 GCA_015486685.1 Caldifarciminota bacterium | reverse complement strand
TTCCCAACTCCTCTTGGTCCTGCGAATAAATATGCATGGGCAATCTTTTTTGAATCTAAACTATTCTTCAAAATTCTGGTAATATGTGATTGCCCAACAACTTCTTCAAATGTTTGAGGCCTATATTTTCTCGCTAAGACAAGATAACCCATTATCCTCCTCTTTTAATAAGTTAGAAGTAGGAAGTGAGAAGTGGGAAGTAAATCCCAATCCCCAAATCCTAAACTATTATTGCAACCACTTTGTCATTGCGAGGGACGAAGTCCCGTGGCAACCTCACAGGATGGGTGGTTGTAATTTTTTCCTTTTACATTTCACAATTTACGCCTTACGCCTCACGGGTTTTATCATTTTTCATTTTGCATTAAATACTTACTTCCTACTTCTCAGTTCTCACTTAAATATTGCCAGCCGTGCACCTATCCTTCGACATAATTCTTCCTTGCGGTATCAATGGATTCAGACTCCATTCAGGCGCCCCTTCATCAAAAAGGTTTTCTCCTTACCGCTGCTTTCTTCCGAACCTCACGGGGTTTGGAGTACCTCCCTATGAAGGACCCAAATTTCATCGTCCTCCTCCAGAGTCCTGCAAAAAAGATTATGCCTCCGGTAGGGATTCAGCCCTGCTATAGCGGATTGCAGGTATAGGGCACCGCTAACTCCCCGCTTAGCACGACTGGCATTAAGATTATACAATTATTTTTCAGAAAGTCAATAAAAATTTTACAAAAATCCTTGACAAGAAAAAATTTCTTTTTATTTATAGAATATGGTAAAGAAGATTGGACTTTTTTCAGGATGGATTCTTTTCTTTGTTATTGTTTTTCTCCCCCCTACAAAAAGTATGTATGTAGAGGGATTTAAGGTTGTCTTAAAACATTCAGATAAAACTATTACAGACCAATTTCAAGAAAAAATCACCCTGAAAAATTTTGATAAAATGTATCAAAGGGCAAAGACAATTTCTGTAAAAATCCCAAAAAACTTTGCAAAAACAGGCACAAAGGGCATTAAACCATCCAGCAAGGGAAAATTGACGCTGGATAAGGTTGTATATGTTCAAACAAAAGCCCTAAAAAACACACTTGCCCTTGCTGTTTTAATGGGAATTTTATGGATAACAGAGGCAATGCCTATTCCTATAGTTGCTATGTTCCCTTTAATTTTCCTGCCACTATTAGGTATTGCCCATTATAAATATCTTGCATTTCCCGGTTATTTCAATGCATTTGCCCCATATATGCACTATCTTGTTGTCCTCTTTATTGGTGGTTTTACCATTGCAGAAGGTATGAAAAGGTGGGGTTTACACGAACGGATTGCACTACATATCGTAAAAATTATTGGATTTTCAGGAGAAAGATTGATATTTGGTCTAATGGTTGCAACCGCTGTGATTTCAATGTTTGTTTCAAATACTGCTACTACTGCAATGATGATGCCTATAGCACTTGCAATATTATTGGGATTGGGTGAGAAACCAGGAGAAAGTAATTTTGGGAAGGCAATGATGTTAGGGATTGCTTATGCTGCCTCTATCGGTGGCATAGGCACTTTAATAGGTACACCGCCAAACCTTGTGCTTGCCGGGTTTGTAGATACTCTATTGGGTAAAAAGATTACATTTGCGAATTGGTTAATTGTAGGGTTACCTGTTGTAATAGTAATTTTGCCTATTGCCTGGTGGATGTTGATAAAATATTTCAAGGTTAGAGGCAGATCCATCCCTGGTTCCAGGGAGGTTATAGAAAAAAGGATTCGCGAGCTGGGAAAAATGGGAAGAGGAGAAAGAAACACACTTATAATATTTGTTCTTGTTGCATTGATGTGGATAACAAGAACACTCTGGACAAAACCTCTTCATCTATACTGGGTAAATGATTCCGTAATTGCTATTATTGGGGTTGTATTATTTTATATTATCCCTGTAAACTTCAAAAAATGGGAATTTACACTGGATTGGGAGACAAACAAAAATATCCCATGGGGCACACTTTTGCTCTTCGGAGGTGGCATAGCACTGGGAACTGCACTGGATAAGACAGGAGCAGCCTCATTTATTGGGATGCACCTTGCAGGTCTTGGCAAACTTCCTATTCCTTTGATTATCCTGGGCATTGTGCTTCTTGTAGATTTTCTTACAGAAATTACATCTAATACTGCCACTACCAATATGATGATGCCTATATTATTTGCCGTTGGTATTGCAATTCACCAGAACCCTATCCTATTGATGATTGCAGGTGCTGTTGCTGCATCCCTGGCATTTATGCTGCCAGTAGCAACTCCACCAAATGCAATTGTCTACGGCACAGGCTACATAAAAATGAGGGATATGGTAAAATTTGGATTTCTTTTAGATTGGGCAGCAGGCATTACCTGGTCAATCCTTTTAAGTTTTCTTCTGTTTAAGATTCTACCTTAGATTTATTTTCCCACACTTCTATGCAATTTACGATTCATAATCTTCTTCTATTTTCTTTATGTAATCACAAAAGAACAAAACCCTTTTTGAATCACCTGGAATGAATAGGAAAGGTTCTACATCTCTGGCTAATTGTTTAAGATTTAATCTTTTACATTTCTCCAAAAGCCTTTCTTTTAATTTTTTCATATCACCAATTTTCAACCTCGGTTTTAAGTATTCAAAATTTGGTTTTGTCTTACCAAGAAGAAAAACAGCATCGTAAAAATCTCTTCCCAATGCCCGCTTGCGATTCAAAATTGCGGATACCTTTTGTGCAAGCAGTATATCAATGGGTACAACATTTATATGTAAAAACACATCAAACTTGTTGAGAATAATTTTATTCGGATTATAATGGAATTTTTGGGGTTCTACATCAATTTCTATTACCATTTTTTCTTCTTTGTAATTAGAAAGTCTATTTTCGAATAATACCTCTGGAATTTTAATGTAAGACCTGTATGCCCCCTTGAACACATTCTTAATTTCTACTGTATATCCCTCCAAATTTAATCTCTTTTGTATCAAACTTATCATCTGTTCAAAATCTTGTTTTTTTAACCCTATATTATCAAAATCTAAATCTTCTGAAAATCTGGCATTGGAATGAATAATATGGATAGCTGTGCCCCCCATAAAAACTAAGTGTTTACCAAATTGTGAATCAAAAACAATCTCTAAGATTTTATATTGAAGATATTCGCGCAGCAAGTTTCTCTTAAATGGTTTTAGATGTTCTGGATAAAAAGATATTATCTTGTCTATATCAAGCATTTTTTATAAACCTTAAAAAATCCACTATCCTTTTTTTCAATGTTTTCTGAGCATATTTTTCAAGGAAAGTATATAGTTTTTCCTCATTTATCTGGCTTAAAAACATTTCATTATTTATCCGAAGGCTCGCAAAATCATTTTTACCCTTTATATTTGGGTTAAGATAGAAATAATCTAACAATACCTTTTCTACATCGGCAATCTTAAAATTCTTATTTCCATAATTAACAATGTTATAACCAAAGAACAAAGCAGGTTTTATTGTCTGATACCTAAATTCTGCTATAAGTGTTTTAAATTTGTATGTTTTACGGGTAGAAACAGAGGTTATACTATATACACTTTCAGGTATTAAATGATAGTAAGAAAGAGCCATTTCAAGAGAGATATATGATGGATTATATATTCTATTAGCAATTTCAAAAAGAATATTCTCGCTGAGTTCTAAATCTGAAAAGATGTAATAACCTTTTATAATTTTCTTTATATAACCTTTATCCTGCCATTCATTCAATCGCCTTCTATGAAAATTTTTATCAATCTTTTTAATATCCTCTATCGAAAAAACAGTAAAATCTTTCAATAATGCCTTTAATTCAATGTATCGCACTTTATTTCTCCAAAGTGCTAATTTTAGCACCAATATGAAATATATCAATGCCACTTAAACAACCATTTGCGTATCTTTTCATACCTGAATTATAATATAAACTCCTTATTTGTCAAGAGTCTGTCCGAGAATAAAAAATAAAACTTAACTACTTAAAAATAAAGGATATAAATGTCAATTCTGTACAAATCCTATTCCCGAACAAACTCTCAACTTCCAACGATTTTTCTGATAGCAAATTTCCTATAAATTATTCAATCAAAATCTCTACCTTATCTCCATCATCATCTACATCAACCAATTTATATGGGCCTTCACCCCCAAATTCATCAAGGATTTTATTCAAATCCTCAACACTTTCAATATTTATACCCTGTTCTTTCAGGGTGTTCTGAAGAGATTTACCCCCAAAATTAATATTCAATTTCCCTGTAATTTTGAGTAAAGCCTTCATCAGAGAAATGGGAAGATTAATATTTACCTTTGCTTTACCATTTTCCTGCACTTTAATCCGCATCCATCTTGCCTTCCTCC
>WFRC01000371.1 GCA_015486685.1 Caldifarciminota bacterium | reverse complement strand
ATAATATCCATCTTCGTCTTGCTCAATAAGAACAGTAAAAGTGCGATGTTTTACTTTGATTTTTTTCATTTAATCACCTCCTTTTTATCAAAATATCAATTTTTTATTTAATGTCAAGGGGAAAATATCACTTTATAAACACCTTTAAGAACCCCCATTAGAAGGGCTTTTATTTAATTAATATGACCTTTTTTGTGAGTCTGAATTCAGGAATACGGGCAAAATAGATGCCCGATGGCAAATTGTCTATACTCATTTTACCTTTGTTTATAAAAGTTGCTGACTTTACCTTCCTTCCCACTACATCATAAAGATTCAGAGAAAATTTACCCCTTGCTTTGCAATAGATGATTCTATTATGGAATACAATACTTGTCCCGATATTCCTTCTGATTTTATCTTCCTTTATCCCCTGTGCACCAAGACCAATATGGTATAGAAATGAAACTCCACCTGCAAGTATATCTTTGTTCGTAAATGGATAAACACAGGTTATTTCTGTACATCTGATATGTCCGTATGCAACCTTATTTGGAGCATCAGGATGGGTTATATCGTAAACACTTACATGTTGCGGAAAATAGTCGTAACCTGTAGAATGTATTATATACAAACTATCGCCCCTTATTTCTCCTGTTCCAGATAATATACTGTCAATAAATTCAGGATAAGCAGGGTCGGCGACGGAATAGAGTTTCCCTGTGGAAATATATAACAAGGTGTCATAAAGGGAATTATAGCAGGCATAATTACTTGGGTCTAAAGTGGTTATTACCCAGGGATTGGTTGCATCCTTCAAATCTATCACCTGTGCCCCGATGTATGCAAAGGGTTTATTCAGAGTGATTGTTCCCCTTACACTATCCATTGAGGATATTATGGATAGGTTGTCTCTGTCCAGAATATAAAAACACGATGGATACGGTCTATGATATGGTTCATCAGGATGTGGCCAATAACTTCTTGTAATATATATATAATTGCTGTCAACGGCTATATTTGTTGACCGTAAGGTGTCAGGAAATCCTGAGAATTGTCTAATAAGTCTTGGTTTGGATGGGTCTGCAACAGAATAGATATCTATTCCATTTTCATAGTCTGCGATATATGCAAGTGTATCTATAACTGCAATATCCATACCTAATATGGGTTGTCCTCCCTTTGTGATTTCTATTAAACTATCTGCGATATATTTAAATATGCGTATACCACTTCCGAAACTCAGCGTATAGATTAAACCACTTTTTTGGACTACTCTATTTAGACCTCCTGAATAACAACTCCAACCTACCCTTTCCAATTTGGAAGAAAATACCTGAATACCTGACCAATATGTTGTAATATACAGGAGGGAATCAATATAAGCCATATTTATAAACCCTCTGAAAAGGATATTCTTTAAGTAACTCCTCATAGGTATAATCTGCCCGGGCTGGGATAAAGAAAAGGAATGTATATAATTGCTGTCAACATACTGGGGGTTTTGCACACAAAACAGGAGTGTATCACTAATTGCCGTAGGATAATTATGCACATATAACTCTATATCTTCTGGATAATAATCATACGGAAACCCGTATTTATCACTTATAGATATAGAATCCGGTCTTCCGGCTTTGTCATTTATATCTACAGAATCCGGTTTTTCAATCCTTAATGTATACAGGGTATCGTAATAATACCCATTTTCATTGAAACTTAAAACAAGGTATAGATAGTTTCCTTTGCCTATTAAATTCCTCTGGTAATCACTGCTGTCTGGAATCACAGAGTTGCAGTAGTATAGAAATTTAGGGTTTGTTGGGTCTTTTACATCTACAACCTCAAAATTCATTCCATCGGTAAGATAACAGAGTGTGTCCATAACAAAAAATCTCTTTATACTGAGGGATTCAGGAACGTATGTAGAAAGCAATACAGGGTGAGATGGGTCAGAAAGGGAGTATAGTTTAAATCCATAATAATCTTCATATGTATACAATATTGTATCTGATATCTGCATATTTCTTATGTAGCCTGAAGTAAATGAGCCTTCGGAAAATATATTATAAGGGTCTTCCACATTAATTATTCCATGTCCAAATATTAGCCGCTTTCTATAGTACTTAAAAAACGATGGGGCTTCTATACCTTTGGATGAACCAGTAAAATAATCTGCTACATTGATGAGTTCGGGATGATAAGGATTGGAATATGAATAGACCGAGATAAATTCCGCAGAATCACCCCCTCTTGTATATAAAAAACCATTTCCTGATGTAATTCCATAGGGGCATTCATACAATGTCTGAGATTTCAGATACATATTCAATGAGTCTGAAAATATACCTAATAAAAGAAATATAAACATATTCACCTCCTTTTCTACCGTATATTTATCATATTATTAAAATATAATCAAAATGCTCTGTTTTGTCAAGTCTTTTTTTATCAAAATCTCTTCAAATCGTCCTTGCTAAAAGTCCACTCTGGGGTATAAAGTATTTTTCCAAATTCAAGTTCATACCAGGGACTTAATCCTGAATTCATAGGATTTTTAAGGATGTGCATATCCTGTGCAGGCATATAACTCTGGGCTAAAAGAAATAATTTCTTTCCTGTTTCCCTGTTAATAGCCATATCCACTACTATTACAGCATGCCCCGGGAAGCCACCCTCAATAAACACATCGCCTATTTTCATATCCTTTATTTCTTTAACTTTGTGTAATTCCAAACTGAGAGAATAAGAGCCTGCATACATAAATACCATATTTAAATATTTTCTAAAACTTGTATAAGAAGAATCTTCCCTCGCAGACCTAACCCATTTTACTTTATTCCCTTTTATCAAAGGTCTATATCCTTTAACCCATTTTCTAAACTCTGCATTATCCCCACTGGTAAACCTGAAATGGATTGAATCAAATTTACCCGAAGAATAGAGATATTCTGCTCGAAGTCGAATCACAGCATCAGCACATTGCTGGAGGTCTCTATTCCCAACATCCATATTTATAACAGCAAAATGGGCTTTTTGATTCTGTTTTCTTTCTCCATTAAATAGATACACAGGTGGTTTACCCTTTTTAAGAGGAAGATGCCTCAACCAATCTTCGAAGGTACCGAAATCTGAGTTAATTCTTTGGTATCCATCAGGGGTAGGTATGCGATTCAGTATGTTTTCAGATTCTTTATATTCCTCTAACCAGGGATAAGAATATGGTTCAGAAAATATAGGTATAGCAAAAGCAAATACACCAATCAAAAAAAAGGTTAAAGGTATAGTAGATTTACAAAACAACCCTTTATCTCCTTCCATATTTTTATAATACAAAATTTTATATTTTTGTCAAGATTTTATTTGTGGAATAACCAAAAAAATCAATCTGCAGGGATAGTGTCAGTGTATATTATATAAAAGAATTATT
>WFRC01000370.1 GCA_015486685.1 Caldifarciminota bacterium | reverse complement strand
TCCTGATATTGTCCACTTCCAGAGTTGTTTTGGGTCTACCTCCATAAAAAGGGTATCGATATCCTGTCCTATTTTACTATTCCAGATTTTCTGCGCCCTGTTGATAAATCCTACTATTATATAAACCCAGAGTATCACCGATAAAAAAACTATAATATCTAAAATATTTTCTTCCATTATACCTCTCCTTCCTTAAATATATTTAAGGGAAAATCTATTTTCTGTTCCTTTAATTTCTCCACAAATATAGGAATTACACCCGTAGGTTGGAAACTGCCCAGTACCTTTCCATTCTCATCATAACCTTTATGCTTAAAAACAAAAATATCGTGTGTAACAATAGTATTTCCCTCCATACCTGTAATCTCACTTATATTTGTAATCTTTCTTGAACCATCGGGAAAACGGGATTGCTGAACAATAATATTTATAGCAGAGGCAATCTGTTCCTTTACAGCCCTTTCAGGAAGTTCTGTCCCTGCCATCAGGACAAGGGTTGAAAGTCTGGAAATGGAATCCCTTGCAGAATTTGCATGAATTGTTGTAAGTGAGCCATCATGTCCTGTATTCATTGCCTGAAGCATATCAAGTGCTTCACCTCCTCTTACCTCTCCTATAATAATTCTATCCGGTCTCATCCTCAATGCATTCCTCACCAAATCTCTTATAGTAATTGCACCTTTCCCTTCTATATTTGGTGGTCTTGCCTCCAATCTAACTATATGTGGTTGATTTAACTGAAGTTCAGCAGAATCCTCTATTGTAACAATCCTCTCATCGTGGGAAATAAATGAAGAAAGCACATTAAGAAAGGTTGTTTTCCCGGAACCAGTGCCACCTGATACAATAATATTTTGCCTCCAATGGACAGCATATTTCAAAAATTCCATCATCTGGGGGGAGATAGAACCGAAATTGATTAAATCCTCTTCCACCATCCTTTTTTTGGGAAATTTTCTTATTGTGATAACAGGACCAATGAGAGATATTGGAGGTATTATTGCATTTACCCTTGAACCATCTTTGAGCCTTGCGTCCACATATGGCATAGATTCATCAATTCTTCTTCCCAGCGGTGCTACTATTCTGTTTATAACATTCTTTAACTGGTCTTCATCCAGAAATCGTTTATCTGTCAGGTGAAGTTTTCCCTTTTTTTCAATATATATCTGATTTGCTCCATTAACCATTATTTCGGTTATATCATCATCCCTGAGCAAATCTTCAAGAGGACCAAGTCCTATGGTATCATCAATCAACTCTTTCAACAATTGTTTTCTATCTATTTCTGCAGGAATGTTTGTTTTCGCCATAATCTCCTTGATTGCTTCTTCAATCTTGACTTTTCTTGCGTTCTCCTCCATATTTTCAATCTTCATTTCTTTTAAACTCTGTATATCAATCAATCTTGAATGGATGTGGGATTTTATCTTATAAAGATTATCATCTGATTTTGTTCCCCCTTCAGGGAAAATAAGGGTAAAGGGGCCTATCCGTATTTTGCTGTTTTCTTTTATTTCTCTTTTTGCATTATGAACAGGAATTCCATCAACAAAACTTCCATTACTGCTGAAATCTTCATATACCCATCTCCCATTTTCTTTTCTAATTTCACTATGTGCCCCTGATACTACCGGGTCGGGGAAAACTATATCGTTTCCTTGTTTTCTTCCAATCGTGCATCTTTCTCTAATTGTGATGGATTTTTGTTTCCCGTCAGGATAAAGGGCTCTTACAAACATTATCTAATATCCTTTTTTATATTTTCTTGAATTCAATGTATTCATACGAATATGTGGGGTAAGTAAAATATACATAAATTTATTTTCATTATTATGGCTTATAGAAGGTAAAGGAATAAGGCATCCACTTTTTGATAAATTTCCTTTACTTTTATAGTGGAAACCACCTATACATACGGTTTGTTTACTTTTTATATTTATATTTGTTTTGAGCTCTTTCTTCATATATCCAATCCCACCCCTTGGAGTAGGAAGACTCATATCAGGCTTGCTTAAATTCACTGTTATATCCATTCCTATATTTCCATTTTTAAGAAGTTTAGGCGATACAACAATTTGGGTTCCATATTCTTTATATTCTACACCGGTTGCTCCCTGTGCAGTAGCCACCTGGTATGGAATTTCCCCGCCTATAAGGATAGAACCTTTACCTCCATTTTCGACAAGAAGTCCTGGCTCAGAGCGAATATCTGCCTTCCCTGATGTAACCCAGTAGTTCAGTTTCGCTAAATTGGTAACAACTGACCAGGAAAGAAAGTGAGAGGTGAGAGCACCGCTACCAGTAAAATCATAGTTTCCACCATAAGTTGCACCCATAGATGAAAGAATATCCGCATTGAACTCATCCCCATTGCTTTCGTCTACGATTACCATCATTACCTCTATACCTATCATCTGAGGAGAAACATTGTAGTTTATCAAATCTACAATTTGCCCCTTCGGATATGCTTTCAGAATCTTTTGCACCTTTGCTTTATCGTCCAGAGTTGTGACCGTCCCTTTTACAACTACAAGTTTATCACCTATTTTTGATACGGAGAGTTCCTTAACAAGAGGATACCCAAGTAGATTTTCCAACTCTTTTTTCATATTCCTCGCTTTTCTCGGAACAACATACTTAATTTTAATCGTTTTCGGCTTCTTTTCCTCTACCCCCGAAGAAACTGCCTGGGCAAAAACCAACGCTGGTAAAATTAAAACTGTGAAATATAAAATTCTTCTCATATTACCTCCCTTCCCTTTTTATTTTTTTGGCTTGCTGAGATAAACTTTGAGCCTGCTCCCATAATTTGCTGTAATTTATGTTCTTTGCACTTTTCCCAATTTTGCGTGTATCTTCTGGATTTCTTAGTGACAGGGAAAATCTTCCCGCAGTAGCACTCCTGATGAAGGTAAGAATGACTGCCTGTTCCTGAGTAACCTCAAGTGTAACATTTGTATATCTGTTAGACAAAGAGAAATATGTTGGCTCAGATATCTCTCCCACTGCAAGCACCTTTACATCCTCAAGGATTGTCCAGGTTTTAAAAACTATTACATTTTTTCTATATCCGGGATTCTGAGCAGTAACAATTACATCCACCCTATCTCCAGGCTGAATATATCCTCCAACGCCAGATGGCATATCCACGGGTATGGTAATGGCGCGCCAGTAATATTTTCTATCATAGGCTATCTTATCAGAAAATCTGGTTCCCGTTGCACCTCCCGTTACTGCATAAACAGGAATATAAATGCCTTTTTTTATATTCTCAACAGCCTTTTGTCCTACCACATAACTTTTGTTAAGCTTAACATAGTCAAGTTCCTGGGCAGGTAAATCTGCATAAGTTTGTTTAACCATCCTGGCTGATATAGTTGTTCCTCGTTCAATATCCGTTGTAGCCTGCACAACAGGAATTTTTACCTTTGCTGAAACTCCTATTTGCTTGTGAATATAAAATTTTACAAATACAACACTTACTGACGCAAGTATGATTGCTGTAACAAGCACCTTTGGACTTTGTTTCATATCACCTCCTTATTCTTTTAAGATTATGATTACTGATGTTCTCCCATTCTCCTCATTTGCACCAATCATACATTCCAACCCATTTTTTGAGAAGAATATTCCATTTTCATACCATCCTTGATACGGCATATCCTTAATTCCCCATCCCCTTATCTGCATTTCTTCCCTGTAATAATCAATAACCCCTGATGGAGAACTACCTGCCGTATAAATCGCTTCTTTTATCATCCACCTGCCATTACTCTGCTCATTGTAAAAAACACTGCGTCCGCCAGGGGGCGGAGGAATGCCCTCTATATTCCTCCCTCTGAAATTCATTAAATCCTCCGGACTTCCTTTTATCCTCTCTGCTGTAAGCATAGGTTTTCCTGATGCAGTCGTAATAATTGCACCCAATACAGATTCATCATCTTTTGCAACAAGAACAGAAAAATCTGGATTAAATGAACTTGTTATAATCTCCATTCCTCTGCTTTTTATCTTTTTCTCGTATTGTCTCATAAATTTTCCCACCGATGAATTGATTTGATAAACACCCAAAACTGTTGGTTTACCCTGATATTTCCCCCTTGTTAATACTACCTTTTTTGCCCCGGACATTCTTGGAATAAATAAAGGGTTTGTAAAATTTTCAAAGATTGCATAAATACTTCCTTGAAGGAATAAAGGAAAAAATATCCATATACAAATAATTCCAAATATCTTCTTATTGTTCAAAATCACCCACATGGAATATTCTCTTTATACTATCCAGAAAGTTCTGAAAACTCCAGGGGTTTCCTACCATAGATGAGCGGGATTTCACTGCCATTTCTCCCCCTGGAATAGGGACAAATGGCTCATTTTTTACCTTGCAGGATGCCTCATAAGTAGATATACCACTGAGTGCGCCAATTATCTGATTGGCAAAATCTATGACTCTTGAGTTTTCATTGGTAGGTGGTTTCCCTAATAGTCTTTGTATCTGCTGAATTGTCCCAATGCGTGTTAGGGTTAAATTTCTTTCCCAATGAGGGGTAAATTTTCTCAGGGTATCCAGTGCCTGTGATTCACTGTGGGAATGAAACATTCCTCCACCTGATACAAGTGCAAGCCCGTTTCTGGATGCTTCACACATATCCATCTTTGCTACCCATATTTTTCCTATCTGGATTGTGCTATACATCAAGGTAAGAAGGACAATTACAACAATTAACCCTTCAAGACTTGCCTGACCTCTTTTCATATCCACCTCCTTTTAGTGATAAACTAATTTCATTGTTTTTATCATATCCCATTTTGTCTTTACTGTATTATATCCAGCAGGAAAATTTACACCCATATAAGATTTCATCGCCTCAACCTGATTTATAGCATTATCTACTGATGTCCCGATATTATTATATTTACTCAATAAGCCTTCGACTGAGTCCTGTCCCACAGGCATCAGGACAGCACGCCAGGTAGGTTTCCATAAACCAATATTCCCAGGATTAGCCTCATCAGGGCTGGAGTTAAAAACCTTACTTTTTGCAATTGTAATGTAGGGCGGTAATATCTGATGATAGGTTGACCTCCTTGGGAGTTTCAGGGATGTTACATATACCTCCTCTGAATGGGCATTATTGCCTAAATCGTGATATAATGAAGTAGTATCCCTCTGCATACCAAAAACAAGTTCAATTGCCGCCTTTACATCCAATCCAACAAAATGCTCAACACTGAGGGTATAGAAATATACAGTGGAATCATTGACCCAGTCCCAGCACGTATAATGATACCATGAAGAATCAACCCAGGTTGAACAGGGGTAAGTATAATAATGCCCATAATCCTGACGCCTCCTTTTTCCCTTTAAGTATGTTTCTACAGTTGCAAAGACTTTGAGATATCCAGGAAGAGGTAAATCATCAGCACTAAGTTCAGAAGATGAGGCTTGAAAAATTAATTGGTGCTGTATTGTCTCAATTGTAACCGTTTTTTCTGCTTCAGATGGGGACATACAAAAATTTCCTGGCAGTTGACTCATTCCCATTATGCTATCTGCATATGAAGGATTGGGAAGGATGTTAACAAGTGCATTTCTTATTCTATTCCTTAATATACCACTAATTCTCCAGCATTGATTATGTGGCGGAGGTTCATTATAATTATTTGCCTTCATCCTTCCACTGGCAATCGGTACCTCTATGTGAAGTTCTGGTTTCTTTAAGTGCAAAATATTAAGATTATCTCCCTCCTGGCCTCTTTGTTCTCTATTGTTAATCCAACGGGAGTCGTGCTCTCTTCCACCCGTTGTATCTTTCCCTGTTTGATTAAATAACATATCAGTAGATAGTTTCATCTGTTTTACATATAATTTTGGAGGTAAAGGATATGGGAATGTAAAATCTGCTCTATTTGACCACCCCATAAGCATTGCTGTACCTGTACCAAGATGATATTTATTGAAGGCATTTTTGATAAAATCCTGAAGTTTTAATTGGACACGGATATAAAACGGAGGGAAAGACATTTGGGGGTCAGGATACACTCCAAACGCAGCCGCTACAATAGTGCCTACATAACTTGCCGCAATAGTAAGATTTAATGTAGACAAAAGGTTTAACCCCCTCGCCTGCCAGGCAGATGTAGAGACTGCGGCAAGGTCTGTTGCATTCTGCGTTTCCATCCTTGTATATGTCATTCTTCCAAGATTATAGACAATGACAAATACAAGCACCAGAGTAAGCATAAATACAGCAAGCACGGGCATTATCTGACCATTTTTATTTCTAAATTTTGATAACATCATTACCTCCTATTTATTTTCCTTATAATATATAAGGAGAGAACTCTTTGAATGAATTGGAAGATAATATTTTCCTTCATCAATTCTGGTATTGGGGTCATTTCGCACACTCGGAAGCATCCCAATAATCCTATTTACAAATGGTACAATCAGGGGATAGTGATATGTAATTTCGCTTACAGCAACTGGATTATCACCCATCGCATTTTTAACATATATTGTATCATCTACAAGTTTTAATGCCCTGTTAAATCTGTGAAGCATTCCTATCGCAACAAGATATGGTCTTATTGAGGATGGTGCATCATCACCCCATTCTCTTCCAATGGTTATAGCAGTCAGAGGAATCGCAGCTGCAATTTTCGCATTCTTTTTATCCGATTCCATATACCCTAAACCAGGGTGTTCCAAAGTATTCTCAAAACCCATATGAAAAGGCCACCAAACACGGATTACAAATTTTCTTACCTTGTGATAACCTTCTGGTGCATTGAGTGCTGCATAAACTGCTGCATATCTTGCAGATGTAAATGCCGCATATTTTGTCATTATTTTTGCACTCATAATAAAACCAAATTGTATTACAGCCATCATTAAAATCAAGATTATAGGGATTATCAGGAGTGTTTCTATCATTGTTTGTCCTTTTTTCTTATTCATATCCTACCTCCTGTTAAAGGTATATTCCCTCCTGTAAGGAAGGATATTATTACACCAATAAATATAGAAACCGCGAAAGGAAATTTTCCCAGGCTCTCTCTGGGAATATATGGCTTTGTCCCCGGTGTTATACCTAATTTGAAAAACATAAATATATTCTTTATCCCACGAATAACCCTCCTATTTATCGCCATCTCAAGAATGCCTAAAAATGCACCTGCAATAAGAGAGTAGAACGCCAGTCCTAAAATAAACGGGTATCCCATAATTGCACCCAATCCTGCCATCAGTTTTACATCCCCTCCTCCTATAATTCTTAGTATATAAAAGATAAAAAATATTCCAAAACCCACCCCAAATCCTATCAAATGGGAGAGCCACCCCCCCTGTCCCGGAATAAATCCTAATATAAGACCTATTCCAATAGCAGGGAGGGTAAGCCAGTTGAAAACCTTGTGATAATACAAATCTATGTAGAGTGCCACTCCACTAACTGACAAGGTAATCGCCATAGGTAGCAAATGCATTATGGATTTGGAAGTGTATTTGCAGCGCTAGTGATTGTGGTCTTGAGCTTACTTGCAAAAAACCTCCATGCACCAATGGCAGCGAGCGCTACCACTACCACAATGATGATATACTCAGTCATTCCCTGAGCATCTTCGTCCTTTAAGAGTTTTTTTAAGTGTTTCATAATACCTCCTTTTTAAGTTTTTTGTTTTACAAACATTGCGCCGTCTTTTCCGTGATATACACATCTCCATCCTTTATCTCTCATTAAGATATCTGCCATTGGATGGTTGCAGGGAATAATAAATCCATCAATTCTATATGCCTTTATCACCTCCTTCCATTGTGGTCTCCCTATTTCCAGGATATCTACTGCATAGAACAAATCTTTCCTGTAGGGCTCTTTCCAATCATAGAAGACCTTTTGATTGCTCTTCTTATGCAGGAGTATATATCCTGTCCATAGGGGAGACACATAAATCCTTTTTGCATTGAGTTTTTTTAATGTTTCTACCGCATTCACAGGATATTTTTGCGTATCAAGTGCCTTTTCTGGATAATGAGAATTCCATACAAATACAATTAAAAATGCAATGGAAAGATATAGAGGAAAATGGAAACCTGTGTCATATTTTTTAACAGCATTTACCCATCTTGTTAAAAAATTTTTCTGGTTTATTCCCTTTATCTGCCTTATAAGAAATGGGAACGCTGCTATTCCAAATAAAGGCTGGTGTCGAACGGAAATAAGTGGAAAGGGAAGAAATGCAAGTATCCATAGCGTCAATTTAGGCCTTGAGGGTTTGGAGATAACCGCAATAAAGAACAAAAATAAAAGGAAAATTAGAAAGTAGATATTTATATATGGAAGCCACTCCTCAATCTGCCCGAGCATCTGTCTGTCCTGAAGAAGTATAAAGGGAACCCTGAAAATTCTGGTGCCATAAGGATTTATACACATTGTCAGGATTGATGCAGGGATAACCCACCATATCTGATTATCTATCCTTTTCTTTTCCATCAAATCCCCAATAGCAAAGACAAGTAGTGCATAAAGTCCTATAAATACCGCAGGATGTAGATTTGTCCAGATAAGAAATATTAGAGGAATAGCGAGGAATAGTTTCTTGTTCCGGCTGTAAAGGATTAACACAAGCAGTGCAAAAAGAAGATTACTGAATATTGTAGGTCTCACACTCCACATTATCCCTGTTGTAGATAGTGTTATTATCAAAAGGAAACCTCCATATAAAGGATTTATTCGTTCTTTCTGCAGGATTCCAATGAGAATGATTGCCATAAAAACAACACATAATACCTTCATACTTCTAAGTAATTGCCATCCACCGCTTTTGTATATTCTGAAGAGTAAAAAATCAGAAAGCCACTGAAAATTTCTATCTTTATATCCCGGTGGAGGTTCAAAATACCACTTATTGTATGATGGTATATGCGTCGGAGATTTTATTCCACTCCCAATTGCCGTATGCCATACCCCATCTGCATTATCCACTGGTGTATTTGAAGTCAGCAATAGCACAATTGTCAGTACTTCATATAGAGATGGCAATAAAAACCTTTTACCCATTTGTCAAAGAGCAGAAAACATATCAGGGAAATGGAAGCGACATTAAAGTAGCAATCCTGTCAAAAAATCTCATCAATGCATCCCTGAATATGCTTGCGCCTGCTGCAAAGGCGCTCACAAGGAATGTCACTATTATTAAATATTCAACCATTGCCTGTCCTTTTTTCATTATTCACCTCCTGGGACAAAAATTGATACTACTCCATTGTTTATGTCTACTATCAATCTACCATCTTCTGGTACCGTTCCTTTCCATTCCTTAAATTTTCCTCCTATATCTGACTTAATTTCTAATCTATGATTCCCTTTTGATATAGGGAAATCTTTTTCTTGCGAATCTTTCCCTTTGAATTTGCTTAAATTTCCCATATTTTTCCCATCAAGAAAAAGTTCATAGTCATTATATTTTTCATCATCATATCCCAGTGTCAATGTTGCTTCTGGCTGTAGCGTACGGGAAATGGGTATTGTTTCTCCTTGCAATGATTCAGGAGCAGGAATTCTAATGGTATCCCCCAATATTTTATAACCATAATGTTTTAATACATAGGTATATGTAGAACAGGGCTTTAAATCTGGTATAATTAGAGGGGCTATACCCGCATTTTTCCCATTCCATTTCACTTCACAACTATCAGGTGATGTGGTTAATTTTATCCATACGCTATCAATACGGGGGACAGAAGTACGTTTATGGACAAGAAAGCCCAATATTCCTATTATTACAAGCAAACCTATTCCTGAATATTTTCCAACAGGTGTCTTAAACCATGGAGGCTTTTTTATCTTATACAGTTTCTTTAATATCTCATCTTCCTTCTCAAGAAATTCTTCTGTCTCCTCTGGAATCTCTGCGAATAATTCCTTTTGTTCTTTTTTATAACCTTCTGTTTTTTTTACATAGGCAATGCCCACCGTAACATTATCTCTTCCACCTGCATTATTTGCAAATTCTATGAGTTTCTCCGCAATAATCCTGGTATCAGGGTAAAATCTTGTGATAATTTCCTCAATTTCATTGTCTCTGAGTTCTCCTGTAAGCCCATCTGTGCATAATAGATATATATCACCTTCCTGAATATGTCTAATATTTATATCTATTTTCACGCTATACTTCGTGCCTAAAGCCCTTGTAATTACATTTTTTTGTGAAAAATTCTCTGCCTCTTCCTCTGTTATTTCATTATCCTCAACTAATTCCTGCACATAGGAATGGTCTTTTGTAATTTTACTCAGTTTTCCGTCTCGCCAGAGATAAGCCCTGCTGTCTCCTGTATGTGCAATACCAACACTACTCTCAAAAAATACACCTGCTACAGCCGTTGTTCCCATACCCTTCTTATTGGGATTATATATTGCCTCATTGTAAATCATTCTGTTTGCCGCCCTTATTGCTGCCCCAAGTTTTCTAACACTTAATGGAAGTTTATCGTCAATCCCTTCAATTAGGTCCATATACTCCCTGATACTCCTTCCATATAAATCCAGAATTGTCTTAACAGCAATTTCACTTGCCACCTCACCTGCCAGATGTCCTCCCATCCCATCGCATACTACTATTATATTATTCTTCTTATCAATCCCAAAATTGTCTTCGTTATTATCCCGCTTTCTTCCAACATCAGTTAGACCTTCAAATCTCATTTCAATCACTTTTGAACCTTCCTTTTTCTATTAAACCAGTAGCCGACATCAAAAACCAGTGTGAGAACAATAATCAAAAGAGATACATTCATTTGCCTTTTTGACATAGAAAGTGTCAGTGCATCCCTCTTATACATCCCACATCTATCTGGAGTCCCCATATATCCTGCCCACATTACCTCATCGTGAAAAATATCTGCATTTGTCTTTAAGGTATATAATGTCCCGTTTTTATCCTTTACTACAATACCTAAACGCATATCTCCATAGATATCACCAACCACAGCAGACCCCTGTATACCAGCATCAGAAACCTTTTTTTTGTATATTTCTGTGCCTTTCCTTCCATCTATAATATAAACATATCCCTTATCATCCCCTATTATTACATCCGAAGTCCCATCTTTATTTACATCGGCAAGGGCAGGGGTATATAAGAATCCACCTTCGCCTTGATATGCCCAGATTTTGCTGCCATCCTTACCATTAAGCGCTATAACCTTATTTTCCTGATACGAAGGGATTATAAAATCTGGATATCCGTCCCTGTTTAGGTCTGCGATTACAGGGCTTCCTGTTTTTTGGGGAGTTCCTTTACTAATCTTTGGGGATGATTTTACAAATACAGGATTTTTGGAATAGTCAACATCTATAAACTGTTCATATCTTGTAAATACTCCGATTCTCTTCTTCGTAAAATCTACAGCAGGGGTGGCTCTGACATCAATCCAATTAATTGGTGCACTACCCTGTGAATTAGAATAGGTATCTAATAAATCAATTTTATCTGTAATATTACCTTTTTCATCACAGTAATAAACATATTTATCAGTTGATATTAATATAGTTTGCTTTTTCGGAATAATTACAGGTGAAGAATATACATTATAGGGGATTTTCCCAGGAGTTGGCGAAGTCAAATTGCCGTTTTTATATTTCAGGACAGAAAAATATCCCTGTTCAGAAACTACAGCAATATCACCAATTCCTGTTAAATTCACACAGGTGGAAGGATTTGTTAATTTACCGCTGAGCAGGTCAGAGGTTGCCAACAGTCTGCCAAACTTACCATCTATCACACTAATCTTTGGGTCAGTAGTATGGCATATTATATCCCAATGTTTGCTTTTAGCAAAAAAGTTTGAGGTATATGCCATTATTACCCCTGGTAAATCACTCTCCCATACAGTATTGTTCTTTTTTATGTCAAATAAAGAAACCTTCTTATTCTTGATTATAGGTATATCCAACCCACCTTGATTATCGCAATTACCTATGGAGAGAAGAGGATTTTCATCCTCAATACTCAAAGTATTCAATTCTATATTTATAGGGACGGGTTTTTGAGATAAAATAGAAACATTAAACTTATATGTTTTGTATTCCCGCCCAAAAATGACCAATAGAATCAAAGAACCCAGATAAAGCAATCTATATTTCCACCTTTTCATTAATGTTCCTCCTCTACGAGGGGGAGAAAAATCAAGTTTATTTTCATAACAGAATCTGAATATATTCTTTCCTATTTCTATTTCATCACCTGGATGCAAAACAACTTCCTCATTCTCTTTTACCTCTTTTTGGTTTACAAATGTCCTGTTCCTGCTCCTTTTATCCCAGATTACATATTCTCCACCTTTTACCTCTATTGTAGCATGTCTTCTTGATGCTACGGTATCTCCTTTAAGTACAATATCGTTAAACTGACCTTCCCTACCTATTTTTGTTACCTCTGGTTTTAAGAGATATTTCTTACCAAAGAACGGACCATCAACGCAGACAAGATATGCAGTTCTAACTGCTCTTATTGCTGTTGCCGCCCTTTCATCTTCCTCTCTTTCAATCTTTACAGTCTCTTCTCCCATATTCTCTATTTTTTTTGTTTCTTCATCGCCTGCCATCTGTTCCTACCTGTTTCCCAAAATTGCGAGTGCCCCAAATATTACAAGAGTCCCAAAGACAAGTCGGGTTGTATTCTTACCTTCTCCAGAACCTACATTTTTTCTTATCCTTTCTATATCACTTTGATTTGCTTTTGTATTTCTTAATTTCTCAATATTCCTTTTTATTATTTCTATGGTCTTATTTATCTTTCCAATTTGCCTATCATTCGGTTCATACTTGCTTAATGCTCTTTCTATCATAGCATCTACTTGTCTGCTGCTCAATCCGCCTCCTGAAGGTGAAAGTCTTAATGTCCTTGAAATATTTGCCCTTACCTGTCTTCTTATTTCCCTGTCAATATAATTATTTATCAACTCGTCCATAGCAGCAATAAAATCTCCCTTTGTCATTGCACCTCCTTCATCTCCTAAAAGTGGCTTAAACAAATTTTTCTTCTTTGCTCTCAATTTTGCACTTTCAATCCTTGTTGATGAATATTGTCCAAATTCTGGGAGGACAATCAAAAACATAAAAAATGTGATAAAAAGGTTTCTCATAATACCTCCTTATTTTTAAAGTTTTATCCCTATTGACAACCAATGCCTATCATTGACATCGTTGGTATGATGCCTCATATATCGATATTCTATCTTTATGCATGGAAGGGTTCTTTCAATTATTGTTGGCTTCCCCTCGAACGAAATTCCGAATACCAAGGTAAAATTTTTATTAATATCCATATTTACTACCCCTAATCTTATCGCAGGATTTATTTTGCCAAAATCATTCAGCAATCTCAAAATCATCTTTAAGGGAATCGGTTGAGGTTGGATTATCGTCTCCGTATCCTCAACTATTTCTGTTGTGTCTGTCGTATTTTCTTCACTATACAATGCTTCATTTTTCTGGTTATATTTTAGATTTTTCAAGTCGGGTTTATAAGATATGCCCAAATCCATTTTCATCGTATCATTTTTACTTTTTATAATAGATGAGATTACACTAAATCCCTTAAATGGGTTGATTTTAACAGAAACAAGTCCTCTGGATAAAGTTGCATCATTTGTTAATTCCTCTGCATAAATTGGTTCTGTTCTGTTGGTTATAGAAATTTCAAACAACTCATTCGGAGAATTATGAGAACTATAATATAATCCAAATTCTGGAACAATGGCATTGATGCCTATTTCTCTTTTAGGCTTAGTGAGTCTCCGGCCTGAAAGTAAAAAGTTTATTCCTATTCCTCCATACAACCCTCCTCCTAACATTAAACTGTGCCCAACTTTGACATTAAACAAACTACTATCCGGTGGGGCAGGCGCATAAAAAATTCCCAATCCGCTAACACCATATCCATTGAAATTGTGGGAAATATCTGCAAAAACAGCAAAAGAATCATCTAAAGGTTGATAGAATGGTGTAATATTAAATGCAAAGGATTTGTCTTGCATACCTAAACCTGCCGGATTATCAAATAAAACCTGGGGGGTATCAGCAAATCCTCTTTCAAAACCATTTATATCTACATTAAGCATATCACTGGATAAGATGCATATCAGGAGATAAATTACCATTTCTCACTCTTGTTTCTTAATCGTAATTTTCCATTCATTTTGGTAGCCACAACTTGCTTCTTCTATTTCATCGGTCACAGGATTTCCTCTATTGTCAGTAACATCTACTGCATATTGGCCAGGCTGTTTTAACTGTATTGAAAGAGGCTGACCTTCGTAGGTTTTTATTTTTAATATCTGGTTATCTTTATTCTTCCCACTCATTGCTGATATCCTTATTTTATAGCCTATAACCGGTTCAGACGGCAAGGCGTCACCATATTCATTAACATATACCAATGTCAGCCTTATTGTGGGTGCAACTCTATGCAAACCTACTCTAACCAGCGAAGTTCTCTCTGTATTAAACGATGTATTTCTCTCTTCATAACAGGAGCTATTTATTGGATAAAATGTTGCAGTATATTTTCCAGCATACAGGGAAAGGGGCTTTCCTGTCTGTGTCGATAAGGTCCCCTTAAAATATGGTCCCTTACCTCGTATCCTAACAGTAGCAGGAATATTTACCCCTATAATCCCATCCTTTGCAATAAACTTGATTGTCTTTTTCAATACAATAAATGTATCGGTAGTTGTGCTATCCTGAATGAATTTTGGAAATGAAACAGGAATATACCCGGCTTTATTTATAGTTATAGTATTCTTTCCATAGGGAAGCTTTGGAGAATATTTCTCCTCAACCATTTTATTTTTAAATGTAGTATCAAATCCAGGAACTGCACATTTAATATTTAGTATTGCACTATCCGGATAGATCTTAATTCTATAAAGCGCACTAAAAATCACCCTCATATCCCATGTGGTAGCAGACCCACTCACCTTATCAACAAAGATATATCGCCCAATCCTTCTAGGGCCATTCTCAGGGATTAGTTGACAAAGAATCGGATCAAAACCTTCATGCTCAAATTTGAAAGAGATAGTACTGTCGTAATTAATATTTCCTGAGTAAGGGGTGCTATCGCAAATGAGATTGTTGCCAATATACACCCTGGTACCTGGAGGATATGTTTCTATATGTATAGGTATCTGAAATCGCAAAGTGATTGTGTCTGCTCCGATAGGTTTCCCCTCACTAATTTCTACTGTACGATCGACAGAAGCATATCCTTCGAGGGACGCTACTATGGTATGAGAGCCATCTCTCAAACGGTGCAGTATAGGACAGGGGGACAGATCTTTCTCGTATTTTCCATCTACGAAGATTTTAGCGCCATGAGGGATTGTTTTCACAAAAAGGCTTGCAGGAAAAATCTTCCCATATATTATTCTACTCACTCTGAAATGATGGAAATAAAATATATCGCCTATAAATAATCCCAACAGAAGAAGAATTATTGCAGCAAATACCCTTTTGATTACCTTCTCATATTTTGTTGAGCGCATCCTTATTATATCAAATATGGTCTTTTCGCCCTGCTGTTCTGCTTTCTGTGCTGCTTCTTCTCTCATCGTATCCAATTGGCTTTCCACCTGCTCGGGCATCTCTTCCAGAGTGGGCATAGATTTTCTGTCAGGGAATAATTCCTCCATTAAACCAGAAATCTGTGGTTCCTGGTGGATTTTCCCCTCTTTTCGAAGGTAACTATCAATTGCAAACACTATGTCTTCTGATTTTGAAATTCTCTTCTCTTTATCCTTTTGAAGCATATCTTTCAAAAGATTTTTCAAGGAAATGTCAATATCCAGCCTATCTACGGGCCGCCAATCAATCCTTCCCGATACCGCCAATGCCATTAATTTATATTCAGATTTCGCCTCATATAGTTTAGTGCCTGTAAGCAATTCATAAAACACTATACCCAGAGAATATATATCTGAGCGTTGGTCTATATCTGCACTTCCTTCTGCCTGCTCGGGTGACATATAAGAAATTTTACCTTTCAATACACCAGTTCTCGTTTTTTCCTCCCGCATTGTAGCCTTTGCAATACCGAAATCAGAAAGTTTTACACCACCTCCAAATGAAATAAGGATGTTTTCAGGTGATATATCCCTGTGGATGATATTGAGAGGTTCACCCGTTAATTCATTCTTCTTTGAATGGGCATAGTCCAATCCTTTTGCTACCTGATAAATTATATATGCAGAAAGATGGGGTGGAAGCGTTTTCCCTTCATCTTTTAAATGGTTTATAATCTCTTTAAGGTCTGCTCCATGGATATATTCCATCACCATACAATTATCGTCAGGGATTATATCATAAAGTCTAACAATATTCTGGTGAATTAATCGCAGATTAAGATGAATTTCATCCAGAAACATCTTTAGATGCTCCTGGTCCTCTTTGTCCTTTAATTCTTTTATTGCAACATAGGTAGAAATACGCTGGTCAAAACCTAAATATATAACTGCAAAACCGCCAGACTTTATCCTTCTTAGTACCTTATACCTGCCATCTAATATTTTACCTGTAAGTCCTATTTCTCACCTCCATTGTTTAATTTTTTTACAATTATACGATGTAATATGCAATTTTTGTGCCAGAATTGGAAAGAATAGGATAAAATAGAGGATTTGTGAATGCCTTTGGAATAAAGGTAATTGGACATTTTATCTCTATCTCATAAATGGAAATAAATAGATTTGTATCATTTTTACAACAGGATTGTCATTTTT
>WFRC01000369.1 GCA_015486685.1 Caldifarciminota bacterium | reverse complement strand
GGAACATATAGGAGGATGAAATGAGTTATATTATAAAATCTAACGGTGATTTAAAAAAGGCTGCGAGTGATTTCTTGAAAAGTATTTTAGAAAAGGGACTTCTTAAGGGTATCCTTGCTCCAAAAGAGATTCCATCTGGTAGCAATGTTTTCCCGACATTTATTACAGATGTATCACAGATGGATGGAGTAAATGTTTTTGCACCTGTTATGCCGGTAAGTGTTGCCACTCAGGTATCGAAGATGACGCGGTTGGAACCGTTTAAGGAAAAAGTTGGCGTAGTGATTAAACCCTGTGATTTGAGAAATTTTATTGAACTCTTAAAGTTTAATCAGATTGAGCGAGAGAATATTATTATAATTGGGACAGATTGTATGGGTGTTTACCCCGTGAATACATTTAATGCTTTTCACAAAAACGGTGAAGACCCTACAAAGAGATTTTTTGATAAGGTGGTAAATGGTAAAGGTGATGATGAATTAAGAAGGGCGTGCAGAACCTGCAAAACACCTGTTCCCAATAAATATGCAGATATAGTTTTAGGATATATAGGTGGGAATGGTGATTTATTGGTATATTCTCAAACAGATGAAGGTAAAGAATTATTGACATCTCTGGGAATTCCACCAGCAGAGCTTCCAGGGGATAGAGAAGAAAAGATTAAGAAGATAAGTGAGGAAAGAGGAAAATACTGGGAAGAGGTAAAGGCAAAGACAACAGAGGAAGTAGCAGGCATAGACAATTTGCTTAAATATTTTGAATCCTGTATTGATTGTCATAACTGTAAAGACCAGTGTCCAATATGTTTCTGTAAAGAGTGTTTCTGGGAGTCTCCTACATTTGAGTTTAAGCCTGCCAATTTTGTGGAATGGGGAGAGAAGAAAGGTGCGGTGAAAATGCCTACGGACACATTATTTTTCCATATTGGTAGAATGAGTCATATGACAACTTCCTGCAATGGCTGTGGTTTTTGTGAAGATGCCTGTCCAGAGAATATTGAACTTCAAAGGTTATTCTACACCGTGGGGAATGCTGTACAGGCTGAGTTTGATTATCATCCAGGAGAAGATTTGGAACAGCCACCACCACTTACTACATTCAGAGAAGATGAATTACAGGAATTGGGCGAATAACTTTCCTGATGGTGTCAATCCTTTTGGAGTTTTTTAAATTTTTTTCAAAAAAAGACTTGACAAATTGAAAATTCATTCTATATTATACTAATAATTTTTTACCCTTGATTTTCCTCTTCATTTTTGCCCTCCTTTCGAAGGGTGGAGTTTACTCCACCCTTCGTCGTTTTAAGGGATATCTTTGGCTCTTCTCCTTTTAACAATCTTTTAATATTGGAATAGTGTCTTGAAATTATAAGAATTGAGACAAAGATTGAGAATATAAATACAGGTAGAGAATATTCTTTTGCCCCTGAAAATCTCATAATATATAAGAACACAGGAAAAAATACAGCCGCAATAATAGATGCGAGCGAAACTATCTTTGTGAGAGATGCAATTATTATCCAGATAACAAATGCCAGAAGCACGCTGAAGGGAGCAATTCCTACCATAGCCCCAAAGCCTGTTGCCATCCCTTTACCACCCTTAAATTTCAAAAATGGTGTGGTGATATGGCCTAATATAGTAGCAAATGCTGCGACTATACCTAAATATGGCGATAACCTGACAAGAAAATATACAGGGAAGAATCCCTTTAAAAAGTCGAGTATAAATACTAAAATCCCCTCTTTTTTACCTATTACTCTTATTACATTTGTTGCCCCAATATTTTTGCTCCCATAATTTCTAATATCAATACCCCGAATTTTCCCTACAATAAAACCAAATGGAATAGCACCTGCTAAATATGAAGAAAAAAAAGCAAATATATAAAGCATAATACCTCCTTGTTAAATTAAGTTAGAAGTAAGCACGCTAACCGCCTACCGCTAACCGCTTTCCGCTTAATAATAATGCGGAATTGTTTCGTTAATCGTAAATCGTAAGCCGTTAATTGTAAAACAACGCTTATTTTATCCAGCATCTAACATCCAATATCTTCTATCGCCTCACGCTTCACGTTCTTTTCTTTCTCGCTTTTCACGAATCGAATCACCACCACGAACACGTTTGTTGCTTCTTTTGTTCATTTCGTTTATCTGGTTTGTTCCTACCTTTCTTTATCTTTTTGCTGGCAGCCCTTATTCTTTCCCTCATCTACCCATTCACTTCTCACTTCTTAGTTCCCACTTCCTACTTATTATACTCAATAAACCCATTTCGGTATTTAGCCAATTGGCGAAATAGCTAAACTCTACAAACCCTATAAACTTAAGAAACCCATCTACTCTTCTATTCATTTACTTTCCTCAATCTTTATCCTCAATGGAATTCCTGTGAATTCAAAATCTTTATAAAATTGATTCCTTAAATATCTGATATATTGATTATTAAATGCATTTTTTATATTTGTCTGGACAGTAATTGTGCAAAAATCTGTTTGCTCAACTCCTATGATTTTAGCCCTTTTTCTTCCATAAAGAGGCGGTGGTTTTTTCAAATATGTCTGTCTTAAACTTTTTAATAATTTTTTCTTAGAAATCTTTTTTAATCTATTTTTATGCACTTTAATAGATATATTCAGTAAATCTTTTATCCCTTCACCTGTAATTGCAGATGTATATATCATTGGAGCAAATTCTGCAAAATGAAGGTGGCGTTTATAATAGTTTATTACCTCTTTTCTCTTCTCTTCTGGGATAATATCCGATTTATGCAGGACTATAATAATGCCCCTTTTTGCATCCTCCAATTCTGAGATAATCCTTTTGTCTTGCTTGCTGATTTCTACACTGGCGTCAATAACAAGAAATGCGAGTGATGCCCGTCTTATAGATTTAATTGCCCTTATAAATGTATAATATTCAATGTCTTCTTTAATCCTGGATTTTCTTTTGAGCCCTGCTGTATCAATAAATAAGAATTTTTCTTCTGCATAATTAAATGGGGTATCAATGCTGTCTCGTGTTGTTCCCGGGAGAGATGTAACAATAGCCCTCTCTTTCCCCAAAATTGTGTTGACAAGAGAAGATTTCCCGCTATTGGGTTTTCCTACAAGGGCGATGCTGATTTCGTTTTCATTGTCTTGTTCCTCCTCTGCATCTTTCAAAATTATATTTTTAAGTTTGTCTATTCCTCTGTTATGCATTGCAGATATGGGAATAATTTTTTTAAACCCTAATTGTGAAAATTCATATATATATTCTTTCTCGTTAAAATTGTCTACCTTATTAACAACCAATAATGGTATAATATTGTTTTTTCGTAAATATTCTGCAATATCTTCATCTAATGGTTGTATTCCCGTTTTATAATCTACTAAAAAGAATATTTCATTTGCCTCATCTATTGCGATTTTTACCTGTTTCATTACTTCTCTGGAAATTCCAGCAGACTCAAATGTAATACCCCCTGTGTCAATACAAAGCACAGTTTTGTTCTTTTCTTTTAGCCATCCATAGATTCTATCCCTGGTGATGCCAGGTTTTTTATCCACCACCGATTTTTTTTCTCTAATAAGCCTGTTAAAAAGTGTTGATTTTCCCACATTTGGTCTTCCGATAATTGCTACGGTTTTCATAATACCTCCGGTAAATTTTTCAGCCTATATGGCGCTATAATAATTTTTGCCCCTATTTCGTTTTGCAATTTGTTCAGTTCTGTGTTATCAAGAAATACTGCATCCTCATTCACTACATCGGGTGGCAATATTATTTTTTCTGCCTCTGTTCCTTTTAATCCATTTTTAATGTCCATACCTGACAGCAATCCAGAAACAGTTACAGAATGTCCAAATAATTCATTTTCAATAGGTATCAATTCAATATCCCATTTATTTTTTTTTAATTTTACTGCAAGTTTTTCAAGAATAGGGAATGCTAATTTACCTGTAATAAGTATAGTTTTTCCCCCTTTAGATTTAATATCTAACGACATTAAGTCATTAAGAAATAACCTTGACATACCAATTCCATTCTCTAATTGTGGAAAGTCATCATAATATTCTGTATCAGGAATTTCTTGATGTGCCAATAAAAAAAATTCATCTGATAAATAGACAAAGCCTGAGCCGATTTTGTTCCTGAATTTTTCATTTAGTGAATCAAAATCATTAATTATATCCTTTGCCCATTCCTGGGTAGGAGATTTAATGAACGGCAGTGTATCCCTATATTTTGTTAATCCGACAGGCACAACACCTATGGATTTTATATAAGGATAAAATTTTTCTAAATCTTCAATGGTTTTTGCAAGATGTTTTCCATCATTAATTTCGGGGCATAAGACAATCTGGGTGTGCATATAAATATCATTTTGGGCTAAAAATTTAAGATATTTCATTATATCAGCCGCTTTCGGATTTTTCATCATTTTAACCCTTAAATCAGGGTTAGTGGTATGAACTGATATATACAAAGGAGATAATCTCTTTTCAAAAATGTCGTTAAAATCTTCCTTTTTTAAATTTGTCAATGTAATAAAATTACCGAAGAGGAATGACAATCTGTAATCATCATCTTTTACATACAGAGATTTTCTTAAATTTGTAGGTAGTTGGTCATAGAAGCAGAAGATACATCTATTATTACATATCTTTGGAGAAATCTTTTCTACCTCTATACCCAATGGCTCAGTATAATTCCTTTTGATAAAATACTCTTTGCCTCTGCTATTATCTTTTGCCGATATATAAAGATTTTCACTGGCAGCATAAAATTCCAGGTCAATAATATTATTTACGGGATGTTTATTAATAGATAAAATTTTCATCCCTTCTTTTAATCCTGATTTTGATGCGAGAGAATGCGGTGTAACTTTTTTTATTGTTATCATTTAATTATGATACTATTTTTTTTGAAAATGGCAAGTGTTTTTCTCAAATAACGGGTATATCTTTTCTGTAATACATCCCTTCAAACGATATGGCTGTTATCCCTTGATATGCGTTTTTCTTGGCGTTTTCAATGGTTTTATCTATACCAACAGAATTTAGTACCCTGCCACCGCTTGTCCTTAATTGTGCATCCTGTTTTTTTGTCCCTGCGTGAAAGATAATGATATTATTATTATCTACCTCTTTAATGCTGATGGATTTTCCTTTTTCATACTTTACTGGATATCCCTGTGATACAGCCACTACGCATACAGCATATCCTTGTGCCCATTCAATGTTTTCAGGGAATTTTCCGTCCATTATCTCTGTAATAATTTTCATTAAATCAGATTTCATAAGAGGCAAAATTGCCTGTGTTTCAGGGTCTCCGAATCGGACATTGAATTCAAGTACCTCAGGACCTTCTTTTGTAATCATCAAACCTGCATAAAGAATTCCCTGAAATGGAATTCCCTGTTTTAACATACCTTCTGCCGTAGGCTTAAAGATTTTTTCTTTTATATATTCTATATCAGATGCTCCAATTCCTATTACAGGGGCATAAGCGCCCATACCTCCTGTGTTAGGTCCTTTATCCCCATCATAGATTTTCTTATGGTCCTGGGAAGGGATTAATGGCAAAATCCTATCTCCATCGAGGAATGCAAGTATTGATGCCTCTTTACCAGAGAGAAAATCCTCAATCACAACTACATTTCCTGCTTCTCCAAATTTTTTCTGCTGCATAATTTCATCAATTGATTTAAACGCTTCTTCCTTGCTCATACAAACTATTGCCCCTTTACCCGCTGCAAGTCCACTTGCTTTTACCACAACAGGTAAAGAATGTTTTTCTAAATAATGACGGGCTGCATTATAATCATCAAAAATTTCATATCTTCCTGTGGGAACTCCATATTTTGCCATCATTTCTTTTGCAAATGCCTTGCTTGATTCTAATTGTGCGGCATCCCTGGTGGGTCCGAAGATTTTCAATCCCTTTGCTCTGAAACTATCTGCAATACCCATTGATAGCGGAATTTCAGGACCTACTATTGTTAAATCTATATTATTTGTCTGCGCGAATTTAAGTAATTCATTAATATCATCAGGATGAATATCGATGTTTTCTCCGATATCGGAGGTTCCTCCATTGCCCGGAGCAAAAAAGATTTTATCTACTTCAGAAGATTGAGATATTTTCCAGCCCAATGTATGTTCTCTGCCGCCTCCACCAATAATAAGAACTTTCATTTAACCTCCTTTGTTTTTAAAACAGCCGTTGGCCGAGTCTGTGCCAAAATTGTCATTGCGAGGGAGTGAAACGACCGAAGAAGCCAAAGGCGTGAGTGAGCGAAGCGAATGAACACTCTCATAAGACCCTGGCACTCCCTCTTTTATCTTATATATTTTTTCAATACCTCTGGAACCTCTATTGTTCCATCTTCCTTTTGATAATTCTCTAATATTGCAATCATTGTTCTTGGAGTAGCAATGCCTGAACCATTCAGGGTATGCACAAATTCCCGTTTTCCATTCAGACTATATCTGATATTTGCCCTTCTC
>WFRC01000368.1 GCA_015486685.1 Caldifarciminota bacterium | reverse complement strand
TCTCTGTATATATATGCAGAAAATATCTCCCCTAATAACTTCTTTTTCTTATTTATATCCTCTTCCAGCACTATTCCAGGATAACCTCCGAAAATGAGGTATTCTTCAAGTAAGGGTAAAATTACATCAGGACCTGCTCTCTTTATAAAACCCAGAATGTCCTTTCTTCCTTTGAATAGCAAAAATTCTTCAAAAGAAAGGGAAAAAAGGACAAATTCTATCTTCCTTCCAACAAGGGCTTCCTTAAATTTACTTCGGAGTTTGAGGCTGGAAGAACCTGACACTATTAGTTTAACCTTTCCTTTAAGATGGTCTACAGTAAATTTTATAAGTTTGTCGGGGTTAGGATGATACTGAATTTCATCTATGAAGAGGAAACTATTTACAGGTAATGTGGAAGGGAAAGAAAGGTTCTTTAATAACTCCAGGTCATCAGGAAATTCAAGGTCATAATAGAAAATATTTCCCTTTCTCTTTTTCAGTATGTATTTTGCAATCAAGAAGAGAAGAGAGGTTTTTCCAGACTGTCTTGGGCCTGTTATAACAAGGGCTTCAGGTCTATCCAGAAAACTCACAACATCATTAAAAATCTTCCTCTCTAACAGATGTCTCTCCAAAATTTCTTCAATTGTAATCATACACCAAATATAACACCCACACTACAAAAAGTCAATACTTTTTGCAGAGTTAACATAGCAATTATGATATTTTCGGGGTCAGTTGCTCACTTTTCGCAAAAAAATTTGTAATTTGTACGACTGACCCCGAAAAACTGACCCCGAGAAACTCTGACGAAAAACCATACCATATTTTTTATTCTCCGATGTTTACATCTCTCTCTTACACTAAAATGTATATTTTCTTTCGACATAGTCAAGAAACATATAGCAAAAAAATAAAAAAGCAAGTTCAGTTTCAATTTTTTTTGGAAATTTATGAGGTTGACTTTTGGTGTCTGCTTTTGGTGTCGGAGGTTTAATACTCCTTAAAATAGAACACTTATAAGGCCATTGATTACCTTGTTTGAAAATTTTCCCCTTACTCCTGTACGGATTTCCCGTATAACATCCTCTGGCGTTTTGAAAATCTTATATCTCCTATTAGGAGTAATAGATGCATCATATACATCTGCAACGGCAACAATCTCTGTGGAAAGTTGTATATTTCTTTTCCCCGATGGGTATCCCCTTCCATCAATTCTTTCATGATGGTCTCTTGCTATTTCTGCCTCCTCTTTTAACCCCAATGTATTTAGGATTTTATAACCTTCTACTGTATGTGCTTGAATTATTTCCCAGTCTAATGCATCAAGTTGCAATGTTTTGTTTAATGTATACCAGGGAACCATTATTTTTCCTATGTCGTGAAGTAATCCCCCATATTTTACTATCCTTTTTTTCTGCTCGTCCATCCCAAGAGATGAAGCGATTTTATAAGAAATTTTAGAGACACTCTTTGAATGTTCTTCCCCAAGATACCAATCCTTTAGTCGGAGAATTTCCACAAGCACATCAAATAGGTTATTTTCCTCAAAAAAATCAATCTTCCTGTTCCAAGGGACTTCCTTTGCAATAAGGGAAAATGTTTTAAGAAGAAATTTGATAGCAAATTTTTCATCGAGGGTATTTCCAAAATAAGTAGAATGGCCAAATGCTGTAAGAGATGCCTTTATTGCTTTTTGCACATTTCCTCTTCTGGCTTCTAATAACCCTCTGAGTCTGCTGACCGATGGTATGGTATACCTGTTAAGTTTTTCAGGGGTATCTTCCACAATATGGTTTATCAATTTTTCTGCCTTTTTTAGTTTTTCCCTCGCAATAAATATCTCAACCTGATTGAGGTCAGAAAGTAGTTTAATATATGGTGTTGCATTGGGGCTCTTTCTGAGAATTTCATAAAGTCTGTCAAGTTGTTTTTCCTCCTTGTTATCCCTTTTTTTGTATAACAATAGGTCTGTAAGGTTAGATACAAGAAGTTTGTATGTCCAATCCCACCCCTTTGTTGTTATATCCTGAAATCTGTCTGGATTTATTTGATTAAGTCTGTCTATTGCCTCTTCATACAGGAATTTTGCATTCTTGAGGTCTTTTCTGTATATATGGAGTATATTCCCATAGGCATTGAGAAATAAAGGAATAAATTCTGGAAATTTATCTCTTTTTAATGCTTCTATAGACTTTTTCAAATTTTTTTCTATACTTTTTGTAGGATACGCAAGGTTAGCAAAAGCAAAAGAATAATAAAGATTTATCCAGTATTCCTTTTCCATACCCTTTTTACGATAATATTTTGCATCTGCTTTCATAATTTTGTGCGATTCTATAGGTGCTCCAAGGGCTCTCAACCTTATACAAATACTTAAAATTTCCCTGATAGGTTTTCTGCTCTTCCTTTTAACATATTTTATAAACGACTCGGTATTAGATACAAATTTATCAAAGGTCTGCCCACTAAGTTCCTGAAAGTTATCAATAGTATTAAGATATGAGATGAATTTTTTTTCCATTACCTGATTATAATTATATAATTCATTTTTTCAATATTAAACAAAGAAAAAAAGGTTGAATTTTTTCTTTACAGGTTTTTCTAAAATTACCATCCTCCCGTGGGGGGCGGTCCT
>WFRC01000367.1 GCA_015486685.1 Caldifarciminota bacterium | reverse complement strand
CATACTCCTATTATACAAAATTATTTTTCTTTGTCAACGGATTTTAGATTCTTGTTTGGGAAAGTTCAGGGACATCATAAAACGAAATTTCTTTTTCCCTCATTGTCATTGCGAGCGAGCATCGTTTTTGTGGAAATCGGTAGCCGAAGGCTCGTCATTGCGAACCTCTTTTTCTCTTCGTCATTGCGAGCCTGTCAAAGACAGGCGAAGCAATCTCACAGGATGGGTGGATGTCATGCTGAACTCGTTTCAGCATCTCTGTTTTCCCTGTCATTGCGAGCCTGCCAGAGGCAGGCGTGGCAATCTCACAGGATGGGCGGATGTTATGCTGAATTTATTTCAGCATCTCAATTTTCTCTTGAAATCAGGTTAAGTAAAAAGATTGAAAAATGCAAGCACTCCCCACCTGACACAGACATTTTAATTCAAGTATATTTTGCTTTCAAGGGTTTATCTCCTTTAATATATAATATATCCCTATCATATCTTAAATCAAATCCCTTGCCAGAAAAAAGTAAAATTTTTGCATCCTTCGCCCTTTTTATTGGCAAACTATTTAATTTCATCATAAAATTATTAAAATCCTTTTGGGTAAACTTACCCCATTTTACCTCACCGGCAATACTCCATTCCTTTCCTGTATTTATCCCCAGAATATCCATTTCCGTTGAACTATCCCACCACTTTCCTATTTCTCTTACAAAAGGCATCTTTTTCTTCTTTATCAAGGATAATGTAATTTCCAATGCGATTTTCTCATAAACTTCCCCCATAAATGTATCCCATTGTTGTTTTATCCTCTCTATCACCTCATCGGAAATATTTTCTTCAATCAGATGTCTGTTGGGCATAATAAACTTAAACCAGAATCTAAATAAAGGGTCATTTATATACCATAATCCTCCACGAATTCCCCTTGATGTACCAACAGGTAGAGTCTGTTTTATCCATCTTAACTCCTGTAATACTCCCAGATATTTGGATAAACTCTGAACAGGAATACCTGAGAAATCGGATATTTTACTAAATCTTCTGCGTCCTTCTGAAATTGCCTGCAAAACTACCATATATTTCTGTGTTTCTCTCAACTCTTCCTTCAATAGAAAAGGAATTTCCTGATATAGGGGAGCCCCGGGAGTCAGAAATGCCTCTTTTATGGATGAAAAGAAATTACTTTTTGGTTTTACCTTTTCCCAGTGGTATGGGATTCCACCAAGACATCCATAATATGAAGCAAGTTGTCGGAATGGAATATTATCCCAATATTCCTTCAAGTGGGAAAATTTAAGGGGTGGCACCTCAAGGGTAAAATCTAATCTTCCCCACAAAGGGGATTTTTCACCCATTTCTCTCTCCATTATTGAAATCGTAGAACCAGATAGAAATATCCCAAATGTTCTTTTACCTTTATCAATAAATCTTTGCATAACACTCGTAAATGATGGGTCTGATTCCATTATATATCCTGCCTCATCTATTATTAAATTTGTTCGCCTACCCGATTTATTTAAGGATTTAAGAATAATTTCTATTGATGAAACACCTCCACTTTTTAGTGCAGGGTCACCTAAATGTTCTCCAACAATCTTTGCCATCTCCCTGTAAATAATATCAGCAGGTAATCTTACTGCCTGATAATATATATGGTCTATATCCTCAAATGCTTTTCTTAACAGGGTTGTCTTCCCTACCCTTCTTCTTCCATATATTACACCAAGCCCTTTATACCTATGTTTATTCAGTAATTTTAATTCTTCTTTTCTGTCTATAAATTTCATACTCTAAAGTATAATACTTATAAGTATGTTTGTCAAGTAAAAAATTGGAAAAGTTCAAGTCTCCCTTTCCACCTACTCTTAACCACCACCCCCGATGCTGGATTCTGGATATTAGAAAAAAGACCATTGAAGCAAGCAATAACTAAATTTGCAAATTTGCAATCTCCGGCCCCATGATGGTTTTGGTCTTTTTCGGTTTCCATTTTTCATTTTTCAATCTTCATTTTGCATTAAATCTTCTCCCTCCCTTGACGGGAGGGATTAAGGGAGGGTGTCTTCTGTTCCTTGAGTTTTTTAATTTTTATGACTGACCCCACTGAAAAGTGGGTAAGGGATTACATAATCCTGTCATTTTGAGCCTTCTCTCTCATTGTCATTGCGAGGGACGAAGTCCCGTGGAAGCCGAAGGCGTGAGTGAGCGGTAGCGAATGAACAATCTCACAGGATGGGCGGATGT
>WFRC01000366.1 GCA_015486685.1 Caldifarciminota bacterium | reverse complement strand
TTTTTGCTCTATCAACATACCCTGCAAGACTCAACTGATAAACAGTAAATCTCCTCTGGAGCACCAGAATGAGGGAGTCTTCATTATATTTTATCTCTGGAGAAATATAATATGTAGTAGATTTGATAATATTATCAGGCAGCATTTTTATAAAATTTTCTAAAAAAAGGGAGGTATATATTTCAGGTTTTGGAAAGATATTAAATACATATTTCCCTTTTTTCTTCTGAATATACAACACATAATCTGCCTTTTTTGATGCAAGGATAGAAGATACGCGGGGTATACCCGGGTATAAATAACCAAATTCTTTTATCACAGAAAGAGATTTTTCATAGGTCTTAAACCCATATTTTGATGCTATTTGATTGATTGTATCAATCTCTACCTGAAATATAGTTGCCCCCTTTTCTGTATTTAACATAATAATACCATTTTTTGGATGAACATTATACCTGCTTAAAAACTTATCTAAATCTGTATATAAACTATTAAATAGAAGGAGTATAATCATTGTTTTTTCAATCCCCCTTTATAGTCCCTTCGCTTCTGGAATCTTATTTTGGTCCCATAATATAATCCTATCATACTCCCTGTCCCAATCAAAAGTGGCCTCATAAAATCTCCTCCAGATGGATTATTTTTATAAATATAAAGCCCTCCAATCAGACTACCCAAACACCCCAACCCAAGCATACTCCCACTTGCATTTCCATTTATGTAGTCCTGTGAAATTACACTTAACGGTAATAGACTTCCCTCTACAAAAAGGATCTCCTTTAATGCTTCTCCCTCAGGATGGAATGAAAGAAGTAAATAACCTGTTGCACCCAATATATATTCCAGCCCTATAAAGGTAGAGAGATTCATATATGTGCTCAGGTCTTTTTCACGGCTACCCGTAAATCCCCTGTCAAAATCGTAGTATTTCTTGCTAATCTTTACATTATATTTGATTGCCTTTGCTATTTTGTCTAAAAACCATTCCTCAGCCCTATTAAGTCCGCTTCTATAAACTTTTGATGCAATCCATTCCGTTAAAAATGGAATATAAAGAGGCAGAGGCGTACTTATGTTAAACTTATGTTTTCTTTCTACAATACCCGAAAGAATTGTTTTATCTGTTTTAAGGTTCTTAAGTTGGAACCTGTATGTTCCACGAAAATCCCCGTTTCTCGATAATATTAGATTATACAATTTTCCCATAAAGATGCCATCCGCTTTATATTGCTCTACAAGTTCTGAAAGTTTAATTTTGCCTTTTTCTAACAAATATTGTTCTTTATCAGTTAAGGTGTCAAATTCAGCATTCGGGAATGATAACCTGACAGCATTATATAACCTGTTATGAAATTTCTTTAGGTTATTGTATCTCCTGACTGTTATAAATCCAAATGAGTTTTTTTGTTGGAGTATCACTGCTATCTCTCTTGGTGTCCTTGCATCCTCTGTAAGAAACAAAAATTTACCAGATATTACCCCTTTTTGTTTATATATCTGTGTAAAATTATCATATTTATCCTGAAGTTCTACATAATTCGGTGCACATCCAGCTAAAATAAGCAGGATAAAAATCAATTTTTTCATTCAAGCACCCCACTTAAAAAAATTCCTGGCAATATCTTATCAGACGGAAAAATTTTTAATATCCTGAAACCTAAAATAATACTGGCGCAGTTGCTTATTTTCTTTACTCTTATACCTATATCCCCAGATAGAGAAATTCTAAGTTTAATCCCTGAGGTCTTATAAAAATTACGATAAATTCCTGCTCCAAACCCAATATATATTGTCCTATTATAAATAATTTTTTCATTAATACCTAAAATATATAGAGTATCACGGCTATCAATAAAAGATGAACCACCAATTATATAATCAAAATATCTCCCCTGCATTCCCACCCCCATTGATGTGGATGTTCCACCTGTAAATGGGTTAAACTCATTTGCATTTATTACAATGGAAAATATTAAAAAGACCATTCTCTCCTATCCTCCTGCATTATCTCTTCTACATCTCTATCTTTAAGATGCCCTGTCTTAACATGCTCTCCCACAATATTACCGACTATTCCCCCACCTATTGTACCAAATAATGTACCCACCCAATTCCCTGAAATTCCACCTATTAGACAACCTGAATATGCACCAAAAACTGCGCCTGTGTATTTATAGTTATCAGAATGTATATATTCCATTGCAGGAACAAATGTGCCTAACATTTCTGCTAATGGAAATTCTCCAAAAATGTATTGCTCTCCGACTTTAAGATTATCGGACATCTCATAAAGAGCAATCGGGAAATATATTGCAAAGTAAAAGTCATTTACAAATAACGGAATGGCTAAATATTTTATACTACCAATATAGGTAGCTTTTCCTGGGGTATAGTTATCTAATAGGTCATAATAATATTTACCCTGTTTAGCATTCAGAATTAAAGCATTGAATAATAATCCATCGGGGTTATCATTAATAAGATAATACCCCTTAAATTTTGTAAATTTGGCAGTTATAAACCCTGATTTTACAGGCAAACCAGTTGCTGTTTTTATTACCTCAAATCTTGATACAAAAAGCCTTCCACCACTTACAATCCCATATCTGTCAAGCGTTATTATAATAAGATATTGGATATTCTGATTATTTAATATATTAAAGGCATACATAGGCCTTGTAGAAAGGAGCGTTTCTATTTTTGCCCCTACAGGAACTACTCTTTTGAATTTTTTAGATTTTGATAATTCCCAGATAAGATTTTTCTCTATATAGGCAGCTGATGATTCAGGACTTACATAAAAAAAAGATTTATATATCATAACCGCTTCACCAACAAGCCTGTTATCTTCTATGGTAATACCAACATTTACAGATGTATCTGGAGGAAATTTTTCCCACTGAGAGATTTGAACATTTTCAATATATGAAAATAGAATCAATATCACCATACTATAAGATATATCTTTTTACAAAAATTGCAAGAAAAAATTATATTCTAAAAAATGGAATTTGTGCTGGAATTTCCACCGATTTCGTTTGTCTTGTTGCTTTAGTCTGTCTTGTTTTGTTCTTAGCCCTGGACTTAACCTGCTTTTTCTGAGTCGTATTTCAATAAATTTTTAGGACTAAAGTAAGAACGGAGAGGGCGGGATTCGAACCCGCGACCCCGATTTCGCAGGGCACACGATTTCCAGTCGTGCTCCATAGGCCAGCTCGGACACCTCTCCACTCTCAAAATAAGATTTCTTTCAGAATTGTCAAGAGATAATTTTTTGCCTTATC
>WFRC01000365.1 GCA_015486685.1 Caldifarciminota bacterium | reverse complement strand
ATATAATCCTATCTCGTTTAGCAGGAAAAATATTATTATTCAATGCAGAATTATTATCTTTGGCCAGCAGGGCTAAATTATCTATTGTATGAATATTTATTTCATCAGAATATCTACTAAAAATTTCATCCTGCAATTCTGAGAATCTATCCTCAGGAATATTTTTTTCTTCCAATAGCCCCTCAATTTTTTTAACTAATTTTTTATCTCCTTCTCTACTGAAAAATTCCTTCTGATCGTTTAATAGAAGTTTTCTCTGTTTAGGTGTTCTCAATTCCTCAGAATTTTGTGCATGGATATGTTCCAAACTCCATTTCCCTCCAATATATTTCTCAAACGGAAACTTTGAATAATTGCTCTTCATTGCAGTTATAACATTGAATAACAATAAAACTTTTTTCAGCTCAATATTATTTGTTCCATAATGCATCTCCATCAAATTATCAAAACGAAACCCTTTTCTAATTTTTTCTATTAAGTGTCCTTTAAAATCAGATTTGGTCAAATTTTCTGCTTTATTTAATATATCCATTATTACACCTTTTTGAGTATGAACCAAATAACCTATTAAATGATAATATTCATTGTTTTCATACCACTCTTCAAAAATTCGGAAGTATGTTTTAATTTCATCCCACAACATCTTCTTTGATTTTATACCTCTTTTAATCAACTCGTTAAATATGTAAAAGGTATAATATTTATCTATTGATTTATTTACACTAAAATTTTCCAATTTAGATTTATATTTGTCTGCTATTAAATCAAAAATAAATTCAATCCTTGCCATTTTATCATCCTTCTTTCTGTTAAGAAAATACCAGAATGTTTCATTGTGCAAAGCATATTCTATGTTATCCCACTCATAACCTATTTCCCATTGCAGTTTTTCTTTTTTTGCTGAATCTTCATTTAGGAAGAAAAGGGCTTTTATTAGTTCTGCATTCGTAAGTGGAATCTTGCCCATATTTATTCTTGTAAAAATATCTATAGGATTCTCTTTATCATTCTTAATCTCATACCAGATAAATCTTACATTGTTTGCAACATCTATCTCTTTCCCATTTTCTTCCGTTAACTTTCTCTTCAAAAGTGTATTTAAAAAATCTGCTTTGTTTACCTTTTTAGTTTCAAACCAATTTTTTATAGTAAAATATGCACTACTTATGTAGTAGAAATCAATATTACTTTTATCTTTTTCAGCTATATTATTTATGTTCTCTAAAAAATGTTTGCTACTTTTACCCTCTTTTTCTCTTGTTTCATATCTGATTCTATACAGTGCAATATCGCTGAGTATGATTTTTCTTACTTCTTCTAAATATTTTAAAATAATATATATTGTAGTAAGCCTTTGCTGACCATCTATTACTTCAAATTTATTACCATTCTCCCCATATTTTCTCACAACAATAGGTTGTAAGCAATAAAATTCTCCTATTCCCTTATGCTTTTCTTGAAATTCCAAAATATCTTCCAGTAAATCCAATACCTGCCTTTCATTCCATCGATATCCCCTCTGATACGGAGGGATAACAAATTCCTTATCCAGCAGATTTGTTATAGATATCAATTTAAGTTCTTCCACCCTTACCTTCCGTTTTGTTTATCTATAATTATATCTTGATGTAATATTGGTAATAATTTCATAACACCTTTAGTATACCCATCAATGCGATATTTGTTCATAAATCTTCTGTGAAATACCATCCCATTATTTCCATATATGCCGCTCCAAATATTTCTTTTTCTTCTTTTGAGTCTGCAACTTCGTAATCTGAAAGCAGACACTGGGCATATAAAAGAAATTCCCTTCTTTTTACAACAAATTTCGGGAAAGGGGCTTTATCAGGTTTATTCTCAAACATTTCATAATTCAATATTTTCCATTCTTTTTCTGGATTTAATTGCATCATCTTAAACATATTTATACAAATATTATTTCCCCCTGTCAAGGATTTCTTCTCCTTTCAATGATTTAATTTTTCAATATCTATCTGCAATTATCTTTTGCCCTATTCTTACAGTGGGAAGTCTTACATAACAAAAAACCACTATTTCGAAATACCGGTTTTTTAATTTTTTTAATCATTTATCAATTTTGTAATATTACTTCATTTTAGGCGTTTTCTGTTCCACTATTTCGAAATAGTGGTGTTAAGAATTTAGGAACGGTTGTTATATTTATTAAAAAAGAAACGACGCATTGACACGGTCAATGCACTCCATACTCCCGGATGAACCGGGAAGTGACAAATCGTAAGGCGTAAATCGTAAAAATAACAGAATCACCCTCTCTTAGTTCCTCCCATGAAGGGAGGGAGAAGATTTAATGCAAAGTGCAAAATGAAAAACGAAAAAAACCATGATACGTGACCGTGGCTCGTGTCCATAATAATGCGAAATGTGGAAGTGAGAATGCGGATTTAACAGATTAACTAAGCAGAAGCAAGCCTCTGCACTCCAAGATACAACCTCCCCACCTGTGAGAGTGTTCATTCGCTACCGCTCACTCACGCCTTCGGCTTCTTCAGTCATTTCATTCCTTCGCAATGACGAAGGGAAAAAACCTGTGAGGGTGCTCATTCGCTATCGCTCACTCACGTCTCCGACTTCCACGGGGCTTTGTCCCTCGCAATAACATGGGGGAAAAGATGAGATTCTTCGGCAAAGCCTCAGAATGACAGGGAAAAGAAGGTTTGGAATGGCAATGGGGTAAAACGAATTTCGTTCTATGATGTACCTGACCTTTTCTGCCAAAAAAATCTTGACAATCCTATGAAATATGTTATATTTATAATATAATAAAAGAATTTTTTCAAATAAGGAGGTAAGATTTATGTATGAAAAAGAAATGGGGACAAAAATACGGGAGCTTCCCGAAGACTTAAGAAGAGAAGTTTTGGATTATATAGAGTTTTTGAAAAAGAAGTATAAAAATAAAGCAAAAAAGATAAATAAGTTTAAGTTTGATTGGGAAGGAGGTTTATCAGAAATACGAGGAAAATTTACTTCTGTTGAATTACAACATAAATCCTCGGAGTGGAGATAATGTTTCTCGTAGACGCAAATATATTTCTGGAAATTCTCTTAAGGCAAAATAAGAAAGAAGATTGTAAAAAGTTTCTAAACAACAATATTGGAAAATTAAATATAACAGATTTTTCTTTGCACTCTATAGGTGTAATTCTCTTTAAGTATGGTAAAGAAGATATTTTTGAGAAGTTCGTTGATGATGTTATTCCAGAAATTAACCTCCTTTCGCTACCAATGAGATTATATAACGAAGTTGTAAATATTAAGAAGGATTTGAACTTGGATTTTGATGATGCTTATCAGTATAGTGTAGCTAAATATAATGGATTAAAGGTAATTACAAAGGGAGGGAGATCTAAATGCAAAATGTAGATTGCAAAGTGAAAGACGAAAAAGACCATAGTTTCAGAGGGAGGGAAATAGAGGATTTATCGGGGCTGGGAAGCCCCTCCTACATAAAATAATAAAGAACGTGCTCGTGATGTTGATTTTTCCTGTTCATTCCCCGCTATTTTCTGTACTTTCCCTCTAACTTTTTTATTACATAGGGTGGAACAAATTTTGAAACATCACCCCCAAGTAAGAATACCTCTTTTATTATGCTGGATGATAGGTATGTATATTCTTTTGAAGGAAAGAAAAATATAATATCTATATCGGGATACAGGTGCCTATTCATTAAAGCCATCTGAAATTCGTATTCAAAATCAGATACCACTCTCATACCACGAATTACGGCAGTTGCATTTTTATCCCTCAGATAATCAACAAGGAGTCCGCAATATTTATCCGCCTCGGCATTTTCTATATCCTTAATTACCTCTTTGACCATTTCTAATCTTTCCTCTGCTGTAAATAAACTTTTCTTTTCAGGATGTTTTGCTACAAGAACAAGCACCCTGTCAAATATTTTAAGTGCCCTTTTTAGTATATCAATATGCCCGTAGGTTATAGGGTCAAATGTCCCTGCATAAATACCTAATTTCATTTCTTCTCCTTTCTGAAAATAATAATTTTTGTATCCCCATATTTCTTTGTTTTTATATGCATCAACCCCATTTCTTGAATATCTTCAAATTTTGAGAGTTCTACAACAAGTGTACCTCCATCACTAATAATATTTGGGATACGCGGTATAATTTTAGATGGTATACCCTTGTTATATGGCGGGTCCATAAAAACAACATCAAAAATATACGGATAATTTTCGATAAATGCAGTAGCATTAGATACAATTATCTTAGCCTTCACTCCTACATTTTCCATCATCTTTCGCAATTTAGCCGCATTCCTTGCACTTTTATCTACAAATACAACATTTTTAGCACCCCTTGATATACTTTCTATGCCCATTGCCCCACTTCCAAAAAATAAATCGCACACCTCTTTTCCTTCGACATCAACCATTTGAAATATAGCCTTCCTTACGCGGGCAGGCGTAGGTCTCACCTTTTCAGGAACAGATATTTTTCTCCCCTTCAAACTTCCACTTATAATTTTTACCATAATATATATTTAGTCATCCAATCCACAGGTTTCTTACTATCCATAGTATTTTTCCATTCTTCATCATTCAATCTCTTTTTCATTGGTTGTTTAAATTCATAATAGGAATATACCGCACCCTTGAATAATTTAGTGCCCCGTGGGGTATTAAATGCCTCATATATGAGAAATGGTCGGCCTATACCTTCTTCCAGAACCGTTTTTGAATTGGGGTCGGTATGGACATCAGCAATGAGAGGGGCAACAACCTTTTCTCTTTTGTCTATAAGTGATTTTAATCTTGGGGGTAGTCCAATAAGAAATTCTTGGTCTGCGTCTGTGTATGGAAATTTTTTGTTTTTTACGATGGATACAATCCTTTTCATTATCTCGTCAAAATTTATTAAATCATTCTTTACATCATCCGTGCTAAATGTGATTAGCCCCTGAATAATTTCCTCCATCTTGTTGTATGATTTCTTATATGGCTCAATATACACAACAGGTTTTTTCTTCTCTCTCACCATTGTTATGCCCATTGTATAGCTCTGTTTTGCATAAAGGATGGTGTGGTGTCTCAGTTCTGTCCACCCACCGCAATTTGTGTTTAACCTCTTAAAGGCATAATGCGTTGGTGAAATTGTGGGAATATCCTCCCTTAACATTAACGCATACATCTCTAAATATCTATCGTATATTGTCCCTTTTTCGTAAGCATCCCACCATTTTTGCATCTCCTGAAATTTTGCGGCATAGTTTTCATAATCTGCATCCCCTGAGGTTTTCAATACCTTGACCGCTGTTTTACTCCCTAATACGCCCATTAAATCAAGTGAACGGGGGAAAACCCTCTGAATCCCCGCATAGGTTCTATCTGCTGTAAATGGCATATCTTTCCCTGTATATGTTATCACACTATTGTATGTCAACATCTGAAACATATAGGAATCAGGGATAAATCTCTGTGGTATAAATGTATACAGAATCTTTTGCTCTGCACCCGGTGGAATGATTCTACCCGCAAGTTTCCTTAATTTTTCTATTGTTATAGGTGAAGTGCATTTATTTAACATTAAAGGGCTTACATCATCGGGTGCCCCAACAAGAAAATCAATAGGTGAAATAATTTCTTTGTATGTATCCATCAACTGATTTTTCTTTAATGTTTTCATCTGTTGAACAGCCATCTTTAGAAATTTCTTATTCTTCAAAGGAAACCTTACAACACCATACCACATCATACAGGTAAAGTATCGTTTCAAGGTATCATTCTTTGTATAATGACCTCTTACCTTAAACTGCGAATAATCTACCTTTATACCCAATAACGGAGAAGTATGGATGCCATCTGCATTTGCTATCAAATTTAATTCCTTTTTTACCCTGGAATGCGAGGAAGAAAAATCAGGGTCAATCAGGGATAATGCCGTTTCAAAATATTGTTTATTTATTCCATCTGAATATCCATACATCTTTTTTGTCAACGCTGTTAATTCGGGCGATAATCGTGTCATTTCAATATTGATTAATGCCTTATCAAACAAATGATTTAATGTATGAAGGAATAAATCAGATGTAAGCACGACAGGTTCTCCATTTTTCATCATATCTTTATAAATATCATAGAAACTGTTGTTATGAGAAGGAACCAGAACAAAACCATTTTTTTCAACTATTCCAGGAATCTTACTATCAGGAAATCTGAATGCACCAGAATTATCTATATTTGTAATCCCTGGATTGGATAACATAGGTAAGAATAATAATATTAACATTTTTTACCTCCTTGCTTAATAAGTTAAAAACGCTAACCGCTTTCCGCCAACCGCTTACCGCCAAAAATAACAATGCGGAATGCGGAAGTGAGAATGTGGATTTATCTTGTCAATCGTAAATCGTAATTCGTTAATCGTAAAAACAACAGAATAACTACACCTTTCCTATGAGATTGTTCGCTCCCGTTGGTTGCTCACGTCTCCGACTTCCACGCCTGCCT
>WFRC01000364.1 GCA_015486685.1 Caldifarciminota bacterium | reverse complement strand
TGATAATATTATCAAATCTACTACATATTATATTTCTCCAGAGATAAAATATAATGAAGACTCCCTCATTCTGGTGCTCCAGAGGAGATTTACTGTTTATCAGTTGAGTCTTGCAGGGTATGTTGATAGAGGAGAAATAAAACGGGATAAGGGGATGATTTTCACACAGAAAAATCAGATTGGATTATGCTATTTGAAAAAACACAAAGGAAAAACCACTGCAGAGTTCTATGACCCTACCACAAAATATATCTACACAGTATCTCAGGGGGATACAAGCATTACAAAAATTCCATTCTTACAAAATAAAAAATCTTACAAAATAAATGCTAAAGTCAGAAATGGTATAAAAGTTTCAGGCTTTTTGAATCTTAATTATCCAGCAGGGCTAATTTTTGATTTTGGATATAGGTATGGTGCATTAATAGAGATAAATAGTCAGAATGCCTCTATTGAATTATCTACAGGGAAAGGATATGAATTTATGTTCTTATTTGATGACTATGTAGGATTTAATTATACATTTACCAATATGACTATATATGCCATATTTATAAATGATGAAGACGGAAATTTAGGAATAGGCTTGACAGGTGAATATATGAATATCACAAAAACATCAGGAACAGGTGATGCAGGTTTTGACTGGAGAAAAAATCTCACCTATGCTATCAGTTTAGAAAGTGAAAAGGAATCTCCTGATGGAATTATAACAAAACTTGAGATAAATATCTATCCAATGATTACACCTTATATAGTAGGTGTAAATCTTCATTTAGGTTTTGGTATTCCATTTGGAGGTAAGAAATGAAAAAGGCAATTATTATCTCATTTTTGTTTTTGCTTTTAGGTTGCGAAAGCCCATTCTCTATGGGGATTCCATATACAAGATTTGGGAAGATGTTATACAGCAGTGATAATATCACTGGAGGGAATTATCCTGATAAAATGGATTTCGGGGTTGGAACTGACTCCCTCCATAATGTTGCCTTCCTGAATTTTTATATAAAGCCCACAGGAGACTGGAGTATTAAAAAAATACGGACGAAATTCTTAGAAGGCAATCATCAACAGGATACTATCCATCATAGACATTCATCTACTATGGAGATGAACATATCAAGGGATAAAATTAATCTATATACCACAAGGTTTTCCATCTCATATCAACCCGATACTGTAATTGATATAGATATAGACTCTCCCTTTGCACTTGATAGCGGATATATCTACACTTTTAAGTTTTTCATTGATGATGATGGGGATAGCACCCCTTATACACCCGATTCTATTCCATACGCATATTTCTCTTTTGATTACGGTATTGGGGATACAACCTGTTGCTACTTTATGTGGTATATGGTAAAACCTGATTCACAGGTTGTTGATTCACAAAGAATATACATCCCAATGGAGATATACCAATGAATTATATAATACTTGCTTTAATACTGTTCCCTGATGGAGGTTATTTTGGAGGTGGAGAAAGGTTTACAAAACTTCCCCCTCAAGATTTCAATCAGGATAGCATATACGAAACTCAGGAAATTAGTGGGAAAAGCTTTTATATATCGGCAGATGCCCGACTTTTCCACTATGCAGGTGGATTTCTAAAATTTGGCGCACCATCTTTCACTGTATTAAGCAGTATTACACAGGACACCTTAATTACTGGAAGTTTCAACTACATTGATGGAGGGCTATTCTTAAGTGTTCCTCTGTTCCATCCACTTGTGCATTTAGACCTTCTATGGGGTATAAGATATCAGGAAACATATAGAAAAACCGGGTGGGCTTATTCTCATAATATTAATCACACATATATTTACGGTTTAAACCTTTCAGTTCTTTTATTAAAGATTATTTCAGTAAATGTCAGGTATATGAAAATTCACCCATTTTTTATTGATGAGGATGTCTCAAAAGAGATAATGGATACGGATAAATGGAGGTGGACATTTTCAGAACCTGAAATATCGTTTGGAGTGTCTTTCTTATTTTTACCCCAGGATACAACGAAGATTCCTGCGTGGTAAATGTATAAAAGTGGGGTCAGTCTTGTGAATTGTGAAAATGGATGAATAAGTTAAAAGGCAGGTTAAAGCTGAGGTAAAAAAATAGTCTAATTGGTCTTATTAGTCCGATTAGTCCGATTTGTTGGAAAAAAGGGTAATGGGTGATAGGTAAGGGGCGATAGGAAGTGAATGAGTAGATGAGTGAATGGGTGAATGAGAGAAAATAGCTGCCAGCAATTCAAGGAAGAAAATATGGGCTCCCAGCTACCAGTATTGTCATTGCGAGGCTTAATTTATTGAGCCGTGGCAATCTCCTGCCAAAAGATAAAGAAGAAAAAGAAAGGAAGAAAGGAGTGAGAGTAACGAAACGAACGAGACAAACCAGATAAACGAAACAAATTTATCCCGTGAAATGTGAAACTATTTCACCGGGACGAGATAAACGAAATTGTTCAGAGGGTGAAGACTCTTAACACGCTTTAATCTATTACAGTTATTTTAACTGCCAAAGCAATTCAGGTGTTTATATCTCCTTTAAGCAATACGCTGAATGGCATCGCTATTTCTTTCTTCCCAAATGGAACTATATTATTGCCTCCATATAATACAACAGAACAATGCCATATATTTCCCATCTCTTTTTGAGCATTTCTTAATCCCTTAAAATCTTCACCTGTTATTTTATGTGACCATTTTACTTCTATACCTATCAATTTATCACCGTAAGACAGAATAAAATCCACTTCCTTCCCCGTATGTGTCCTCCAGAAATAGATGCGATAATCATCCCCTTCTGTTTTTGTCCATTTTATCAATTCTCCTGCAACCCAGGTTTCTACCATTGCGCCCCACCTTTTTTTAATAACATCTTTTCCTGCAAGATATCCTAATATACCTGTATCTGTTCCATAAATACGGGGCATTTTTACCACCCTTCTTCCAAATCTTTTATAATAGGGAGGAATTTCTACTACCTGATAGGTTAAAAGAAGCAATGCAAAATATCTTTTCAAGGTAGTTGCCGGAATGCCTAATTCGCGTGACAGGGCTGATATATTAAGCAATTCACCTGTTCTTTGACTCATCAATGCCATTAACTTGTGAAAATCATAAAGATTATGGATATTCACAAAATTTCTTACTTCCCTTTCTACATACGCATCCAGATAAGAAGCATACCAGCGTCTTTTATTATGTGGATTTTTCATAAAATATACAGGTGGATACCCACCCCATAGAATTTCATTTTCTATATCTCCCCGAGTTTCAGAAGAGGAAAGGGAAGAAATTTTTTTGAGAAATTCTTTCGTATTTTTGCAGGAAAAGAGTTTTGGTATAATGGTGGATTTAGGGCTATCTGTTTTTTCACCCCATGAAAAAGGGAATAACTCGTAAATTGCTGCTCTTCCTGCCAGCGTTTCTTTAACCTTTGAAAAAGACATTAAATTGGCTGAACCTGTAAGCAAAAACATTCCAGGGGTTCGCTCTTTATCAACCATCATCTTAATAACTCTTAGCAAATGTGGAACTCTCTGTACCTCATCTATAACCATAGGAATTGGCATTCCAGAAAGAAATCCATCGGGGTCTTCTGCTGCTGCAGAATATATAGTGAAATCATCCAGAGAAACATAGTGGGCTGACCAATGTGAGGATAAAAGTTTCTGCACCAGTGTAGTCTTACCTACCTGTCTGGCGCCTGTTAAAATCACAACAGGAAATTCTTTAAGAGAATTCAAAATGAGTGGTTCTAAATAACGGGGAATTATCTTTTTCATACCTGCATTATACAAATTTTTGGTGGAATGTCAACCATTTTTTGGTGGATTTTCCACTTTTTTATGAAAAAATTTAGTAATTTGCCTTGGGCGTATATTTGCTTCGCGTTATTACGCTCCGCTGTGTATTCGCTTCGCTGTTAATTGTTGTAAATAAAATTTTTGGTAATAGGTAAGAGGTAATGGGTAAGGGGTGATAGGAAGTGAATGAGTAGATGGGTGGAAAAAGCAGTAGCGAGGGATGAGTAGCGAGTATATAGGAAAAAGAGAGGATGAGAAAGAAACGGTAATGGGTGGATGAGTAGATGGTTTTTTGAGTTTACAGGGTTAGTAGAGTTTATTGAGTTAGAAAAATAGAAAAGAGTGTCATCAACCAATAGGGTTTACCAGAGAATCAATTACCTTTCTTATCGCTTTCCTTACCTTTTTATAATCTATTGTTGCCCAATATTCC
>WFRC01000363.1 GCA_015486685.1 Caldifarciminota bacterium | reverse complement strand
CTGTGTATTTATTGTTAATAATTAACAAAACAAACGAAATAAACCAGATAAACTAAATGAACGAAATAAACGAAATAAACCAAATAGACTAAACAGACCAGATAGACTAAACAGACCAGATAGACTAAATAGACTAAATTAACGAAACAAATGAGATTGCCACGCCTTGATAAATCAAGGCTCGCAATGACACGGGCAAGTGGGAACTGAGAACTAAGAAGTAGGAAGTGATACTTAAATGCAAAATGAAGATTGCAAAATGAAAAATGAAAAACCCCGTGAAGCGTAAGGCGTAAAGCGTGAGAGGAAATGAAATAATAAGGTATACTTTCTTCTGTTGTTTTTACGATTAACGCCTCACGATTTACGATTGACGATTTTTTACTTCCCACTTCTCACTTCTTACTTCTAACTTATTAAACAAAGGAGGTATATAGATGATAGACAAAGATAAATTTCAATCAATTTCAGAGTATATATTCAAGAATAAGACTGTTGATGATGTTGTTGTTTACCTGAGTTCAAAAGAGAAGGGACTTACAAGATTTTCGAATAATGCATTAAGTCAGAATGTATCCCAGCACAGGGAGGAAATTACCATTGAAGCGTATACAGGTAAGAAGAAGGGGTCGGCAAGCACAACATCCTTCAACAAAAAAGACCTCCTAACTGCATTAAGGTGGGCTGAGGAAATTGCCCTGTCATCCTTCGATGACCCGGAATTTATCCCATTGCTTTCCCCTCAAAAATATCTTCCAATTCAGGGATACAGCAAGGCAATAGAAAATAATCCATTACAAATGAGGGTAAATACAGCAGGGAAAATCATCAATTATGCTGTAAAGGATAAATTCAACTCATTTGGGAGTATTTCTCACACCATAATCAAAGGGGGTATTGCAAACACAAGGGGATTATTTGCATTTGATAAAATATCATCGGGAAAGATTACATTTACCGTAAAAGGAAAGAAAGGTAGTGCATATACGGAAATACTGGATGCAGATTTTTCCTCTGTTGATATAGAAGAGGAATACCAGAGGTTAAAAGAAAAGGTAAAACTCTCTGAAAATCCTGTGGACATATCACCGGGAAAATATACCGTAATTCTTGAACCACTTGCATTCTCAGATTTAATTATGTGGTTTTATCCATCTTTGATTGCAAGAGATTGTGATGAAGGTAGAAGCGCATTCTCTGGCAAACTTGGAAAGAAGATTGGCATTGAAAAATTCTCATTATATTCAGATTCAAAAAAACTGAGGATGTTTTCCTTTGATAATGAGGGACACAGGCTGAAAAAGTATTACTGGATAAAGAATGGGGTTTTGGAAAATCTTATATATTCACGATACTGGGCAAAAAAGAAGAAAAGGAAATCCACAGGATTTCCACCCGGGCTTATTGTTGATGAAGGGAGCAGTAGCTTAAAACAAATGATTGAAAGCACCAAAAAAGGTGTATTGCTTACAAGATTTTGGTATATCCGATATGTGAATCTAAAAGAGCTTGTTTTAACAGGAATGACAAGGGATGGATTTTTCCTGATAGAGGGAGGGAAAATAGTGAAGGGTTTGAAAAATATGAGATTTAATGAAAGTTTATTAAATGTCATCAGAAATATTACTGCGTTGGGAAAGCAAAAGATGTTTCAGATGGAATTTAGCGATGGAAGGATTATTGCCCCTGCTGTAAAAATCGAAAACTTCAATTTTGCCAGCAAGACAGAATTCTGATTTTTGCGTCCCTCTGCCTGCCAAAAAAATTATGGCTTTGATTTTGCTATATTGCAAAAATGTCTTGACAATTAGGTAATATTTTTTATAATGGGACTATGGTAAAGTATCCATTGAAAATATCCAAAGAGACGCAGGTTTTAGTGAGACCTCCGGAGAAAGAAGGCGAATGGTTTTTTTCTCTCCCTGTAATTAACATATTAAATAGACATTTAAGACTATCCTGCATTGTTTCTGAAGATGCACCTATACCGGTTGATACCTTAAAATGCGAAAGAATATTCAGATATGAGAAAGGGATTAGATTTCTTTCAAGAAAATATTTTAGATTAAAAAGGATATTATCTTCGGGGAAATTTGATATTTTTGTGGATATGAATGAACCTCCTCTGCCTATAATTGCCAGAATTACCCGTCCAAATATCTCTATATCATATAAGAATGAAAAACGATTTAATATCTATGTAAGATATTCCGAGGATATTGATTATCTGAAAAAATTTTTGTTAGTTCCAAATTTGATGGGCATCTTAGATAAAAGGATAGTATGGGGCATAAAAAATAAAGTAAAATGGTTGGAAAAGGATGAAGAATCCATAGGATACTATTTTGCGAGGGAAAGGTTAAAAAAGAAGATGAGGAGAACCGATGCCTTTGAAATACATAACAAAAAAGAGTTATCCTCACTTTCTCTGTTTATAACGGATATGAATAATCTTTTACCGTATGCATACATTGGGAATGTTCCTATTTTGTATGTTAGAACGCCTGGCACATTAAGGTTGCCAGAGAAAGAAGGAATCCAGATTATAACAGAGAAAGAATTCCTAAATAAACGGGTTTAACCGATGGGGACGGTGCTTGACTCTGTGACACTATGGTAATAATGAGATGCTGCCCTCCCTTAATCCCTCCCGTCAAGGGAGGGATATAAAGAGGAAACTATTCCACCCATCTTGTGAGAGTGTTCACTCATTACATTCGCTCACGCCTTCGGCTTCCACGGAACTTCGTCCCTCACAATGACAATGGGAAAAAACCTGTGAGGTTGTTTTGTTTATCACAAATCACCAGCACGGTCACGTTTGTTGCTTTCGTGTGTTTCGTTTCTTTCGTTTCTCACGAATCACCACCACGAGCACTTTTGTTAATCTTTTACTCATTTACTCATCCCCTCATCTACTTATTTTTCCCCATATCTTTTCTATTTCCTTTTTTAGTTCTGTTAAATCCTGATTGTTGTATATTATAAAATCTGCCCGTTTAATCTTTTCTGCCTGAGACATCTGCAAATTCCATCTTTTTTTTATATCAGGGGTGGAAAATCCTTTTTCTTGCATTCGTTCAATTGATGATTCAATTTTGCAGGCTATTACAATAATTTTATCGAACCAGGATGAAATATCCCATTCATAAATCAATGCCGCATCCAGACAGATATTCTGATTTTTAGATGCCTCTAACAAAGATTTCAATCTTTTCAAAAGTGTAGGATGGACAATGGCATTGAGTTTCTTCAAATTTTTTTCTGATGAAAATGCCTTCCTGGCAATATATGCGTAGTTCAACCTTCCGTTTGTCCATACATCACCTCCAAATGCCTGTCTTAAAGGGAATATCAATTCAGGGAGCAATTTTTTTGCCTCTTTATCTGCATCTATAATAATAAAACCATTTTCTTTGAAAATCTTTGCCGCTGTGGACTTTCCACATCCAATGTTTCCTGTAATACCGATTTTCAACTGTGTGCCTCCAGCCAATTTTTACCCATTCCAATATCTACCTTTAATGGAATTTCGAATTTTACCACATTTTCCATCTCTGACTTAATCATTTTTTTGAAATCTTCCACTTCTGCAACAGGAACTTCAAAAACTAATTCATCGTGTATTTGCAAGATTAAATGTGTATTATATTTCTCCCTTTTTATCGCATTATATATATTTACCATAGCCATCTTGATAATATCAGCGGCAGTGCCCTGAATGGGTGTATTAATGGCAATTCTTTCTCCATACTCCCTTAAATCTTTGTTCTTTGCCTTCAATTCTTGCACCCTTCTTCTTCTCCCAAATAATGTTCTTACTACACCTGTTTCATACGCCTCTTTTTTTATTCGTTCCACCCATTTTTTTACTCCGGGATATACCTTGAAATAGTGCTCAATAAACAATGCTGCATCTTTTACATCTATTCCCAATTCTTTTGCGAGGCCATAAGCACTCATTCCGTAAACAATGCCAAAATTTACCACTTTTGCCCTTCTCCTCATCTCACTATTTATCTCACTACCTGGAATCCCGAAGATTTTCGCAGCAGTTTCAGAATGTATGTCCCTATTATTCTGAAATGCCTCGATGAGTGCCATATCTCCACTTATATGTGCAAGGATTCTGAGTTCAATCTGGGAATAATCCGCAGAAAGTATTACATTATCAGGGGGTGCAATAAAACATTTTCGGACATTTCGCCCTATTTCTCCCCTTATGGGTATATTTTGAAGGTTGGGGGAGATAGATGAAAGTCTTCCCGTTGCTGTAGTTATCTGACTGAATGTTGTGTGAACCCTGTTTGTCATTGGATCCACAAGTTGCGGTATTGTGTCTATATATGTAGACTTTAACTTATACAGTTCCCTATATTTAATTAAGTATTGTGCGATTTCATAATCCTGAGCAAGTTTTTCCAGAACATCTATATTTGTGGAATACCCTGTTTTTGTTCTCTTTATCACAGGAAGTTTTAATTCCTCAAAAAATACCTTTCCTATTTGTTTTGGAGACCTAAGGTTAAATGGATGTCCTGAAATCTCAAATATATGCATTTCTATTTCACTAATTTTTTCGCCAATATCTGTGGAAAAATTTTTCAGATAAGGTATATCAATCAAAATACCATATTTCTCCATATTATAGAGGACATTCACAAGGGGTTTTTCAATATTATAGTATATATATTCCAATTCATCCTTCTGTATCGCATCCTGCATTACCTTATATAATTTTAATGCGGTGATTGCCTTTCTTTTGTAATCATTATCTGAAAAAATTTCGCTCAGGTATCTCATAGCGAGCCTTGGTAATCTGTGGTCTCTTTGCTCGGGATAAAGCACATAATCTGCAAGCGATATATCAAAAAAATTCGTAATTTCATTATGTGTTATGTGCATAATCCTCTTTGCATCTTCAAAAATGTACAAATCAGGGGATTTTTTCAGGATAGTCTCAAAATTCTGGATTGTGAAAAATTTTCCAAGTGATGCAGCATAAAAATTATCGCTATCTGTAGGGATTATAGCGACAGTATTTCCGATATCTTCAATATTTCCTTCAAAAATTTCATTTTTTCTGTGTAACGAAAATCTTTTCATCAATCCGAAAAATTCAAGGTTTTGGAAGATTTTACCTAAATTTTCTACATTTGCTTTTTTTATCTTTAATTCCTCTAACTTCAATTCTACAGGGACATTTCCATCTAAATATGTAAGTTTTCGTGTAAATTTCAGTTTTCCAATGTTTTCTATAATCTTATTTCTTATATTTTCTTCTGTAATGCGTTCAGGATTTTCAAGAATTTTGCTTATACTTCCGTATTTTTCTAAAATTTTGGCGGCTGTTTTTGGACCAATACCCGGGACACCTGGTATATTATCAGATGTATCTCCAATAAGACTGAGCATATCGGGAATCTTCTCAGGAGGAACGCCCATTTTTTTTGCTACACCTTGCTTGTCTAACCATTCCCATTCCTTTTTGTGACTTTTTAAATTTAATATTATAACATTATCCTGAACAACCTGCATAATGTCTTTATCAGCAGAGAATATAATTGTCTGAATCCCTTTATTTTTTGCTTTTTTTACAAATGTTGCGATAATATCGTCTGCTTCATATCCAGGCAATTCAACAAGTTTTATACCAAGATGTTCTGTAATTTCTTTAATTAAAGATAGTTGAGATACAAGTTCATCGGGCATTTTTATCCTTGTTGCCTTATAATCTTCAAATAATTTGTGTCTGAATGTTGGTTCCGGTGTATCAAATGCCACTGCTCCATATTCAGGCTTAATTTCATCTAAGAGTGAAATTAAGGTGTTTGTGTATCCAAATAATGCACCTGTATTTTCTCCCTTTGAATTTTTCAGGGGCGATTTTGTAAATGCATAGAATGATCTGTAAACAACTGCGGGTCCATCAATTAGTAATAACCTTTCAGACATTACCAGGTCTCCTTTATGCCTGAAAAAATACACATAATGCCAGGAAGCAACTTTTGACCTTTAAGTATTACAATTAATTTCTTTTCCATTATAGTGTATCCTTTAACAAGATAATTTCTCAAAATCTTCGTTGCCCATATACGAAACTGAGTTGCTTTTTTAGAATTTATACGGTATCCAACAGAGATAATGGCATCTAAATTATAGAATTGAGTTTTGTAAGTTTTCCCGTCTGCGGCAGTATGTTCTAAAATGGAACTAACTGAATTTTTATTTAATTCCCCTGTTTTAAAGATATTATTAAGATGCTTTGTTATAGCAGGCCTTTGCGTGCCAAAAAGGATGGCTATTTGTTTTTGCGGCAAACATACAGTCCCAGACTCCAAATGCACATCTAACTTAATTTCCTTTTTGGGAGTTTGATAAATGACAATCTCACCTTTATTAATATTCTTTTTCTTCATAGTTTAAAATCCATTTCGCAAACTTTTTTTATTAAATAATCTTAAATT
>WFRC01000362.1 GCA_015486685.1 Caldifarciminota bacterium | reverse complement strand
GGACTTATGCATGTAAATCTTGGTGGATACCATATAAATGACATTGAATTTGTAGCCGCCTTTGACATTGCAAAGAAGAAGGTAGGCAAAGACCTTGCTGAAGCAATCTATGCATATCCAAATAACACCTATAAGTTTGCCGATGTACCTAAAATGGGTATTAAGGTGCAAAGAGGTATGACACACGATGGCCTTGGTAAGTATCTTTCTAAAATCATAGAAAAGGCACCGGGAAGCACTGTGGATGTGGTCAAGGTATTAAAAGAAACCAAAACCGATGTTGTCATAAATTATCTTCCGGTAGGTAGCGAAGAGGCTACAAAGTGGTATATTGAACAGGCACTCCAGGCAAAAGTGGGAGTGATAAATGCTATCCCTGTGTTTATTGCCAGTTCTGGATATTGGAATAAAAGGTTCAAAGAAGCAGGTGTCCCTATTATTGGAGATGATGTGAAATCACAGGTGGGTGCCACAATCATTCACAGGGTATTAACAAGGCTATTTGTGGATAGAGGTGTAGAACTTGAAAGAACATATCAGCTGAATGTTGGCGGTAATACAGACTTCTTAAATATGCTTGAAAGGGAAAGACTGGAATCAAAAAAGATTTCCAAAACCCAGGCAGTCACTTCAATATTGCCTTACAAAATAGAAGAAGGTAATATCCATATAGGTCCTTCTGACTATGTTTCCTGGTTGACAGATAAAAAAATTGCATATATAAGATTAGAGGGAAAAACATTTGGGCATGTACCTCTTAATGTTGAATTGAAGTTAGAGGACTGGGATTCACCAAATTCTGCCGGTGTAGTCATAGACGCCATCAGATTATTAAAACTTGGCAGAGATAATGGCATATCAGGTTCTTTAATCGAGCCGTCAAGCTATTTGATGAAGTCTCCACCCGTGCAATTCCCCGATTCTATTGCCCTGAATAAAACAGAAGAATTTATCCAGAAATATGGATTTAAAGGCAAAAAAGAAAAGAAGTGAAGTTAGCTTTTATTACTATAGAAGGTGTTGAAAGCAGTGGAAAATCCATACAGGCAAAACTTCTTACGGACTGGCTTAAAGAAAATGGACTTAATCCACTCCTGACGATAGAACCCGGCGGGACTCCATTTGGAAAAACCATAAGAAAATTATTATTAAATGGCACAAATATTGACCCTATTACAGAATTTTTTCTATATCTTTCAGACAGGAAAGAACATATAATTAAAGTGATATTGCCCGCAATGGAAAAAGGAAAAATTGTGGTATCAGATAGATATTATGATTCAACATTTGCATATCAAGGTGGAGGTAGAGGCATAGATAAAAAGTGGATTGAAAGTTTAATGAATTATGTGGTTCAAAATGTAATCCCGGATATTACATTTCTCATTGATATATCCCCTGAAATAAGCCTTTCAAGGATTAAAGGAAAAGATAGGATTGAAAAGGAAGAAATGGCATTCCATAAGAGGGTAAGAGAAGCATATCTAAAACGGGCAAGAGAATTTCCTGATAGAATTAGGGTAATTAATGGAGCACGGACTATCCGGGAGATTCAAGATGATATAAGGAATCAATTAAAAGAAAGGTTGGTGCATAAATGAAAAAGAAATGGATTCTGTTTTTCGTATTTTTAACACTATTTTTCTCTTCAATTAGCATTGTATCTGCTACCTCTTCAAGAAATAGAACTAATGTGTATCAAAGTTTAAGGCTCTTTGAAGATGTTTTAAGGCTCATTAAAACCTATTATGTAAAACCCACAGATATGGATTCTACTATTCAGAATGCAGTACGAGGTATGCTTGAATCACTTGACCCGCATTCTGAATATATGACTCAAAGCGAATACAAAGAATTTATGACAGGGACAGAGGGTGAATTTGGTGGGCTGGGTATTCAAATCAGCCTTGTAGATAAAATCCTCACAGTAGTTGCCCCTCTTGAAGGAACCCCTGCATATAGAGCAGGTGTCCAGGCAGGAGACAGAATTATAAAAATAGACGGTGCCAGCACTGATGGTATTACCCTCAAGAAGGCAGCACAAACATTGAGAGGGAAGCCAGGAACAAAGGTTACAATCACCATAATGCGAGAAGGATTGACAAAACCATTTGACCTAAATATCACAAGGGCAAGGATTACCATTCACCCCGTGCCATATTTTGGAATGGTTAAAAATGGAATAGGGTATCTCAGACTTTCAAGTTTTTCTGAAAAGGCAGCGACAGATGTAAAATCCGGGTTGGACAGCCTTTTCAAAATGGGGGCAAAGAAGGTTATTTTTGATTTAAGGGGTAATCCTGGTGGTCTTTTACCACAAGCAGTCAAGGTGGCAGACCTATTCTTACCAAAAAATCGACTGATTGTGTCCACAAAAGGGAGAGCAGAAAGTCAATCATATTCATCCAGGTTTCCACCTTATTATGGATTATATCCTCTGGTTGTCCTTGTTGATGGCGGTAGTGCCAGTGCCTCAGAAATTGTATCGGGAGCAATCCAGGATTGGGATAGAGGTTTAATCCTGGGCAAAAAAACATTTGGCAAAGGGTCTGTGCAGAGGTTATTTTCCACCCCATCTACAGGCGGAGCAGTAAAACTTACTATTGCATTATATTACATACCTTCGGGAAGATGCATTGATAAACTGATGGCAAGAGCGGATACAGGGAAAACATATTATTCCCTGGGCGGATTACACAGGGTACTTCATGGAGGCGGAGGTATAACCCCTGATTCTATCGTATCTATGTCTTATTATTCTTCACTGGAACAGAATATTATTGTTAGAAGACTCTATTTTAAGTATGCTGTCCATTTTTCTTCAACCCATCCCGACTTAAAGAGGCCTGTCATTATAACCGATAAGATGCTTTCTGAATTCAAAAAAATGGTAGATGAAGCCAAAATAAAATATACTGAATGCGATTGGGAAAATGCAAAGAATGGAATTAAACAATCTATGTCGCTTGCAATTGCCCAGGATAAATGGGGTGATAAGGAAAGATACAGGGAATTTCTAAAAACAGACCCTCAGGTTAAAAAGGCAATTAAAATTCTTGAAAGTGCAAAGGAAGTAAAAGATGTATTTTGAAACATTGACCCATAAGAGGAAATCCATTATCTTCTCTTTTCAAATGCCTTTGCGAGAAGAATCCCGCCAAAAAATCCGCCAATATGTGCAGAAAAGGCAATATTTCCTCCTGCTGGGAGGTTTGCGAATTGAATGAGTAGCCATATCACAAGAAACAAAACACCCGGCATAGAGAGAATGCGTATAAAAAACGGTATAGGAATGAGGACAAGCACCCTTGATTTTGGGAAAAACACAAGATATGCACCCATTACAGCAGAGATTGCCCCCGACGCACCTATTAAAGGGATAGTCGAATGAATGGAAAAACCTGCATAAATAAGTGTTGCAATTATTCCACCTATAAAATAGAAGAAAATAAAATGGAGATGTCCCATTCTATCTTCAACATTATCCCCAAATATCCAGAGATAAAGCATATTACCTGCAAGATGGAGAAAACTCCCATGGATAAACATTGAACTAAATATGAAGAGGAAAGATATAGTCCGCAGTCTGGATAACATATACGGAACAAAACCTGCAAATTCGGCAAAATCCACCTTCGTATACCTCTGGAGAATGAATATAACCGTATTTAATAAAACTAATAATACAGTGATTACAGGAAAATGTTTCGGAGTTTTTTCGTCTTTTATAGGTATCATAGGAAAATGTATAAAAACCTTTTAAGTTTCGCAACAATTTTTTTCAGGAGGTGCTATGTATATAAATTATAGGGTATCGGATTACTTAAAAAAAGAGGGTATTATATTGAGATTAACACCGAGACCAAAGATTGAGATTATCAAAGAAATGGTATCCAGAATTCCAGATATAACAGAAAAAAAGAGTAAAAAAATTATCGAGAAAATAATGAAAAGGGAACAATTAGAAAGCACTGGCATAGGAAATGGAATTGCCATTCCTCATGCCAGAACAGAAGAAGTTGATGAGTTGACTGTGCTATTTGCCCATTCAAAAGAGGGGGTAAATTTTAAGGCACTTGACGGTAAACCCGTGTATCTTATATTTTTAATCCTTTCCAGAGAGAGAGACAAAAATCTATATATAAAAGTCCTCGCAAGATTATCAAGGCTGCTTAAACAACAAAGATTCAGAGAGGCATTGATGGCAGTAAAGAACGAAGACGAAGTGATAAAAATTATCCAGGATTACGAGATTATCTAAAAATCAGGAAAGGCAAAGTTCCATTACTACCGCATCCTCCTTGCCGTAATAATACCCAGGAATAACTTTGTTTATTGTGAATCCAAATGATTTATACAGGGAAATGGCTGTCTCATTGTTTATCCTCACCTCAAGGTATATATTCTTTATCCCTGTTTTTTTCGCCTCTTTGATAATCAAATGAAGGAATGAATGGCCTATACCTATTTTCCTGTATTGCTTTCTTACTGCAAGATTTAGAATATGCAATTCATCCCATTCTCTCATCGCAATAATATATCCCAGAATTCCATTATCTTCAACTCCAATGGTAAATATATGGTGAGTATTAAGGAGTATTTTTTCAAATGTTTTCCTGTCCCACGGATATGGGAATGAATCTTTTTCTATCTTAAGAATCTCATTGAGGTGTTTTCTTTCTGCTGGTATAAATTCCACATTCTTTTTTACCCTTTTCTCCTCTGCAATTGAACGGCTACCATAAAACGGTTTAATCTCTTGCTCTGGCATTTCTCCATTTCTAACCTTCTCTTTTAATAATCTGAGTATACCAGAAAGTATATCCACTTCTACTACATTTTTTGTTTCAAAATCAAATTTTGAACCCTTCCCTACCAAAATAAAATCCATATCTTCTGCCATTTTTTCCAGCACAGGGTGGGTAAAAGTTCCCGGTTCCTTTATGATTTTCCCATTTTTATATATACTGGCGGAATAATACCCCCTTCTCAATGCAACAACAGGCATTATCATCCCATCCTTTCCGAATACCTTAACCATCGCATCAAAGGTTAATATACCAAAAACAGGGATGTTTTTTACCAATTTTACAGCCTTTATAAACGACAGCCCAACCCTTATACCTGTAAATGAACCAGGACCTATGCATACCCCGAGTCTGTCTATGTCCTCTATTGAAATTTTTCTCTCTCCCAGAATATAGGGAATATCCTCAGCAACAAACTCCCTCCTTATAGATATTCCCCCTCCTTTTCCCTCGTATATTATCCCTGATAACTTTCCTGTTGTATCAAGTGCCAGGAGATTCAATATTGACCTCCCTCTGATTTTCACCTATTATGCGAAATCTTACATCAATCCTATTCTCGGGGAGCAAACTCCCAAGACGTTCTGCCCATTCTACAACACATACACCCTCACTATGTATATACTCCCACAGCATTTCCTCTTCGGGAACAAATATGCGGTAAAGGTCTATATGGTAGAGTTTCAGTCTTCCTTCATAAATTTTTACAATCACAAAACTCGGACTTGTAATGTTTTCTGTTATACCTAATCCCTTAGCAATACC
>WFRC01000361.1 GCA_015486685.1 Caldifarciminota bacterium | reverse complement strand
AGGTGTTGAGGCAGGAATATCTAAACTATTGGGAAGCGATGAAGAGAAAATATATTCTGAAGTGAATGAAATTCTTGATAATCCAGATAAATACAAAAGGATGTCTATCAAAGGAAACCCCTATGGAGATGGAAAAGCAAGCGAAAGGATTGTAGAGCAGATAAAAGAATTCTTATAAAAAATAAAATGGAATATCCTAATTCAGATAAAAGAATAAATCGTATTATATTTCCCTTTATGGGAAGATGGAAGGCTTCAAATTATGGACGTTTCCAACAGATTTTGTCAAGATGTGCTAAAAAAGGTGTAATAATTCATGTCTTTCAACCACCTTCCTCAGAATCCATCAAAGAATTGAGTTTTCAGGAAACGGATTTTCCAATAAGCGATAATATAAATCTACACACTGTAAAAATTCCTCGATGGTTATGGAATTTACATCTTCCACCAGATAAAATCCTAAAAAAGGGTTTATATTCTGTTCTTGTTGCAAAAGAAATCCAGAAATTTGTTCAGAATGGGGATGTGATTTTATGGTATAATTTTCCTCATTTTCCTTTAATTAAAATAAAATGTCGTAAGATATTGGATTATGCAGATGATATGATAGAAATGTTGAAACAGGAATTAGGTATATTTTATAATCCTTTTATTATAATAATTGCAAGGGTTATGTTGAAAAAAATGTTAAAAAATTCTTATGCAACAACCGTTATATCCTCAGTGTTGTTGAAAAAAATAAAAGGAATAAATTCCAGAACCTTTTTGCTACCTAATGGTGCAGATATAAAGGAATTTGAGAGAAATAATCCATCAAAATGCCCATTGAATTTTAGCAATAGACACAAGACTATAGGATATATAGGTGCAATTGAATATTTTGTAGATATTATGCTTATTGCAAATACTGCCAGCAGGTTGCCCAATTTTGATTTTCTGATAATTGGAGCGGGCAGGGAACTCAAAAAATTAAAAAAATATAAGAACCAAATGTCTCTGCATAATTTACACTTACTCTCTCCTATCCCCCATAGTGAAATAAAACATTGCCTTGCATTTGTTGATATTTGTTGGTTACCTTTCAAAAAGTGTTCTGTCTCAGACGGTGCAACACCAATCAAAATTTTTGAATATGCGGCAATGAAAAAACATATTATAAGTACAAAGGTAAGAGAAATGCTAAACATCGGGGAAAAATTTGTCAATTTTGCAGATGGCGTTGAAGAAACAGTAAGTTTATCAAAAGATATAGCCCAACATCCAGAAAAATATCTTGATAAAGTTGAAGCTGGGTATAAACTTGTAAAAGAGGAATACTCCTGGGATAAAATAACTGATGCGTTTTTATCTATAATTAAATATAAAGAAGAAAAAAGTGGCTAAAGAGATCTGTTATAAAAATGTAAACTGAGAGGAATTTATGAATAAGATTAGGATACTTATGTTTATTGGTTCCCCATTCGCACCCAATGTAAGGGTTTTACAAGAGTCTTTATCACTTATAAAAGAAGGATATAAGGTGTATATCATTGCCTGGGACAGAGAATCCAAATATCCGATACATTTTATGTATAGTGGAATCAATGTAGTTCATATTACATCTCGCGCCAAATATGGCTCAGGTATAAAGCAAATTCCAGGACTTATAAAATTTTGGGTAAAGGCATTCTTTACAGCGCTTGATGTAAATCCTCAAATCTATCATGCCAATGATTTTTATACATTGCCACTCGCATTTTTCATAAGTATATTAAAAGGAAAGAAACTTATTTATGATTCCCATGAAAATTTTCCGGAGTTTTTGAAGAAGGGAAATCCGCTATGGGTATCCAGAATAGTAGAAATTATGGAAGGATTTTTTATAAAGAGAACCGCGTATACAATTACTGCAAGCGAAAAATTAAAAGAGAAATTTAGGCTATTAGGTATTAAAAATGTGGAGACAATAGGTAATTGGAAGAGTAAAAAAATAGTAAATATAAATATTGTAAAATTAGAGCAATTGAAAAAAAGGTTCAATATAACAAAGAATGATTTTATAGTAGTTTATGTCGGCGGATTAACGAGAGATAGAGATATTATTCCACTTATTAATGCAATAAAAGGTAAAAAGAATATTAAGGCAATAATCTTTGGGAAGGGAGAAAGTCGAGATAAAGTAAAATCTGCTTGCGATAAAAACAACAATGCTATTTATGCAGGGTGGATACCGTTAGAAGATGTCCCATTATGCTATAATTTAGCAGATGTTATTTTCTATGCATTGAAAAAGGATTCACCTCTTCAGAATTTTAATGCACCGAATTCTCTTGGGTTTTCTTTAATATTTGGGAAACCTATACTTGCTTATGGAAAAGGAGACTTAAAGAAGATTGTACAGGAAAATAGATGCGGTATCATTCTTGAAAGTCTCAAGCCCGAAACTATTCAGGAAGGTCTTGAAAAAATAAAAAGTAGATATAAATATTATAGTAATAATGCAAAAAAAATAGGGGTATCAAAATATAATTGGGAAAAAGCAGAAAAAAAACTTCTAAAAATATATATAAATTTCTTTAAGTCTTGACAAAAATATTAACAAATCTTATATTAAGGAGTATGCTTATTGACAATACCAAAACATAGAAAAGGAGGAAATATGGGATTAGAAAAACCCGTTTTAGTTACAGGCGGATGCGGATTCGTAGGAAGGCATGTGGTGTTAAGACTACTTAAGATGGGATACGATGTATGGGCAGTGGACGACTTATCAATAGGACAGCATCCGGATTTATGGTTGCCAAAAGAGTATATATCGAGATTTAGATTTTTCCATCAGGATATAAAGGAATTTTTAAGAAAAGAAAAACTCCCTGAATTTGGTGATGTATTCCACTTTGCGGCAGTTGTAGGTGGAAGGGCGAATATTGAAGGAAATCCATTAGCAGTAGCACAAGATCTTTCTATAGATGCGGAATTCTTTTCCTGGGTAGTAAAAGCATCTGTTGATAGAGTGCTTTATGCAAGTTCAAGTGCTGCCTACCCTATAAATGTGCAGGATAAAAAAAATGCAGAAGCACTTTCAGAAGAGATGATCCAATTCGGAGATATATTAGGGCAACCTGATATGACATATGGATGGTCCAAACTTACAGGTGAATACCTTTCAAAAATAGCTGCGGAAAATTATGGCGTTCACATTGCCTGCATCAGACCTTTCTCCGGATATGGAGAAGACCAAGATAACACCTATCCTGTTCCAGCGATTGCAGAGCGTGCGGCGAGAAAAGAAGATCCTTTAATCATATGGGGTTCTGGAAAACAGGGAAGAGACTTTGTACATATAGAAAATTGCGTAGATGCAATGTTTTTGATACTTGACAAAATAAAAGATGGTTCTGCTATAAATATTGGTTCTGGAAGATTAATGACATTTGAAGAGGTGGCAAAGAAATTTGCAGAAATAGCAGGATATACGCCTACAATAAAACCACTTGTTGATAAGCCTGAGGGAGTACACACCAGATATGCAGATATAACAAAGATGAAACAGGTATTGGGATGGGAGCCTGAAATATCTATTGATGAAGGTTTTAGAAGGGTATATGAAGCAGCAGTAGAAAGAATAAAAAATGGCTCATAGTGTTGTTATTGTAGCCACAGTAAAGAACGAAGAAAATAATATTCAGGAACTTCTGGATTCTATTAAATTACAGACAAGATTCCCTGATGAAGTTATTATTGTAGATGGTGGTTCTACGGATAATACGGTGAAGAAATTAATAGAATTTAAGAATAAGGATATCATTCCCACAAAAATATTCATCAAACCAGGAACAAATATTTCACAGGCACTGAACATTGCAATAAAAAACTCTAATTGTGATATTATTGCCTGCACAGCAGCAGGTACTATTCTGGATAAAAACTGGATAAAAAACCTCTTGAAACCATTTGAAAGGGATGCTAATGTAAAGGTTGTATCAGGATGGTACGAACCTGATTGCAGAACGCCATTTGAAAAGGTTCTCGCAGATGTATCACTTCCAAAATTAGAGGAAATAAATCCCGACAAGTTTATTCCCTCGTCAAGGTCGATGGCTTTTCACAGGTTAGCATGGGAAAAAATAGGTGGATTTCCTGAATGGCTTACCCCGGGAGATGACACCTATTTTAGTATTGCCCTTAGGAAAGCTGGATATAAGTTTTATTTTGCATCTGATGCAGTTGTTCGATGGAGACCAAGAAAAAATATGAAAGACTTATGGGTACAGTGTTTTAGATATGCTAATGCGGATTGGAAAGGAGGTATGCGTACAGGTATATTTTTGAAACTTATTTTTACTTATGGAGTAGGTTTCATTATGTTTTTATTAGGATTCTGGAAACCTATATGGTGGATAATATTTATTATATCCGCATTGTTATATATAGGAAGTATATCATGGAGAAAAAGGATAAGAAAACTATCAGGTTTAAATATTGTAATATTAATGCATATTGCAAATATTGCAGGATGGCTTTCAGGAATACTTAAAAATCCTTTAAGAAAAAGGTAAATGGTGAAAATATTAATAAAAGGATACTACGGATTTGACAATATAGGCGATGAATTAATGCTTTCTGTCCTTATCTCTAAATTGAAAAAACGGAAAAATGCAATCATTACTGTAATGACACGAAAGCCCGAAATTATTTCACATATTCATAAAATCCAAACATTTACCTGTAAGGAATGGAAAGAAGAGAAAAAACTTAGTTTTGCTTCCTGGATGAAAATATTTACTGCCATCAAAAACACTGATATATTTATGTGGGGTGGCGGAAGTTTCATTCAAGATATAGGAAAAAGAAAATATCGAAATATTCTATCAACAGTCATTATGCTTTTTGTAGCAAGACTGTTCCTTAAAAAAACAGCTCTAATATCAATAGGGATTGGTCCCCTGAGGAGTAAAATAGGAATAGAGATAACTAAATGGATAATAAGATTATCCAATCTGATTACCGTAAGAGATAAAGATTCCTTTATATTTTTGAAAAGATTGGTCCCAACATATAGAAAAATATTTTTAACAGAAGATCTGGCTCTTTGCGCTGAAATACCTGATGTAAGAGTGAAAGAAAAGAGTGTAGGACTATCCTTTTTATCTTATTATTCTTATATGGAATATAATAAAATAAAAGATAGTATATTAAAAGATATATCTATCAAATTAATAGAAAATCTTCAAGAAAAAGGATATACTGTATATTGTTTCCCATTCCAGAAGAAGAAAGGCGGTAAAGATTTAGAATTTTTCGAAGATATTTCAAAGAAGGTAAAGAATATAAAAATTGTAAAAGAACATTTTAATGATATTTCAAAGGTTTTTACACTACTTTCTTCTATGGAATTACTTATAGGAATGAGGTATCATTTCCTGCTTATTGGGGCTATGCTCAATAAACGCCTTATAGGAATAGGATATCAGATTAAAGTAAGAAGTCTTATGAAGCGAATAGGCGCCCCTATATATTTTGATTTAGAAGAGGTTGTAGACAATCCTGAATTAATTGTAAAAAATATTAAAAAAGCCTTGCCTCCACAGAATGAAAATTTTTTTATCGAAGGGAAATATATGGCTCATAAAAACTTCACACTAATGTATAAGTATCTTAAAATGTAATAATCTACGACTTTTTTTGAAATATTTTCCTGATAAGGATTTTGTCTTCCTTTCCAAATGTCCGAAATACAAAAAGGAATAGTAGAAAGATGAAGGGTAAAAAGCGAGAGATTCTCAAGAATGAAAAGAATATTGTTATACCAAGTGAAGCAATAATTTTTAGAAGCATTTTTTTGTCTATTTTCCATCGGGTTATATGAAGCAAAATAAAAGTAAGAAGAATAAAACTCACAAACTCTGTAATTAGTGTGGTTATACCTGCTCCAAGAAAATCAAGATAGGGAATAAAGATAAAATTAAGTATTACATTTAGAAACATAAGTCCCATTGTAACAAGAAAGTCTATCCTCTGTCTATTTATTGCTCCAAGTATATTGGAAGGAACCCTTGCGAGGAAAGAAAATGCAACTGCAATTCCCAGTGTTTTTAATACAGGGATACTGGGAGAGTATTTTTGTCCATAAAATAACCTGATTATAATATCTGCATAAGTGTAAATGAACAATCCAGTAAAACAGGCAAGTATAAGAAAATATTTCAGGGTAATTCTATAAGCTTTGTATATAGAGTTTTTTGCGGTTATAAAAAATTGTGAGAGAAGAGGAAATATGGACCTTAGATATGCGGCAGGAATGAAAAGAAGTATAAAAGTAATTTTATACGCTGCATTGTAGAATCCCACTGAAGTATTGCTTTTCATATAAGAAAGCATGACGGAATCAATGTAAAAATATACAGTGTAAAAAAGGGTAGAAAGTCCAAAAGGTAGGGATTCTTTTATTGTCCATTTAAGATATTCCCACTTCAACCTAAATTTTGGTTTGGAAAAATACCTTAAAAGGATAAAAAATGCATATATCAAAAGTGTGAAATTTGTAAGAAAATACAACATTCCAAACCAGACAACATTCTTACCTATATATATCAATAAAAATCCACCCGAGAGAATGAGAATACTGTCAATTACATTTCCCAATGCCTCAAATTCCATTCTTTCGTGTGCCTGAAAGATAGCATACATTTCATCCCTTATAATCCCTATAAATGCAGCTGCTGCGATCCATATTAGTGTATGTGTAGTAATAAGCTGAAATTTGGAAAAATGGATAATAAGCCATAAGATAATAGAGGTAAATATTCCAAGAGGTATTTTTATAAGAAGGGATATTCCTACAAATTCTCCTGTATCTTCCTTTTTTCTTGATACCTCTCTTGCTAAAAATTTTCTTAACCCTATACTTATAAAAACTCCCAAAATAGCAGAAAAAGACAATACAAATGTAAGAATTCCAAAATCACCTACTCCTAAATAAACTGCGATATATCGGAAGAATATTAATCTCATAATTCTTCTAAATATATCAGCAGACAGTATAATTCCTGTGTTCTTTGCAACCCTTTTAACAGTTTCCATTCCAGTAAATATACATAAGATAACCAGGAAAGTAAAGGATTTTTCTTGACAGTCAGGTTTTTTTTCCTATTATTTGGCAATGAAGAAAATTGATTTTTCAATATTTGGGAAGATTTTAGAAATAGGGGAGAAAAAAATATCTTTTAATCTTTCTATCCCATTTAAACCTTTATGGAAAGTGCTTTTTTTCATTACAATTTACTGGATAGTCGAAATAATTTCTTACAATAAATATACAGGTAGTTCAATATACTCGGGTTTGTTAGTTTTTGTATTATGCATTCTTATTGTTCTTTATCCTAAAAGAGGGGCATACATTTCTATACCCATAATGATATTTGCAGATGACATCTCAAAATTTAATCCACTTATGTTGGGTGGTACTACTGACCTTCATTCTATATGGACATTTAAAATTATAGGTATGACTTTCCCCTATTTTTTTATACTATCGGTTCTAATA